>CAYUYS010000033.1:0-12885 GCA_964449415.1 uncultured Paludibacteraceae bacterium
TGTGTACATGTATGGAGGCCTTACATAACGCGGCAAAAGTAGCTATAATAAAAGAATATCTTCGGGAACGTGTTGAAAACTAATGTATTCAGGAAAAAAGTGAGAATATTTCTTGGAATTATTTTGTCATATCAAAAAAACATTCTATTTTTGCACCCGCAAAACGCAAGAACGAGCATGGCCCATTCGTCTATCGGCTAGGACGCAAGATTTTCATTCTTGAAAGAGGAGTTCGATTCTCCTATGGGCTACAGAAACTGAATTAAAAGAAACCGGAGATGGCAAATCATAAATCATCTATCAAAAGAATACGTCAGACTGAGAAACGCAAATTGCATAATCGTTATTATGCGAAGACTGCCCGTAATGCAGTTCGTAAAATGCGTGCCACTACTGATAAGGCGGTTGCCGCCGAGATGTTGCCTAAAGTGTCTGCCATGTTGGACAAGTTGGCAAAACGTCATATCATTCATAAGAACAAAGCGAGCAATTTGAAATCGAAATTAGCGCTTCATGTAAACAAGTTGGGCTAATTTTGTGTTTAATGGGTTAATAATTATGTGGAACCGATCAGGGAATCTGATCGGTTTTTTTTGGTTCTCATAAATTCTTCTTTTGCCGGATATAAAATTGCCGGAAAAAAGTATGATTGCATGCTTTTCTCCGGCAATTTTCTTTGGCATTTCTTGTGAGATATTATTCTCTAATTCGCATGCTGCAGGCGTTGGATATTTGCCTGTTTCATTTGCAATTCTGCATACTCTCGCGTGATTCTCAGTGTTTTCTTGTCGGTGGAAGGCATGTCGAACATGGCTTCCATCATGATCATTTCAACGATGGATCGCAATCCGCGTGCACCTAACTTGAACTCAATGGCCTTGTCCACGATATATTCCAAGACATCATCATCAAACGAAAGCGCTATGTCATCCATTTTGAACAACTTGATGTATTGTTTGATAATGGAGTTTTTCGGTTCAGTCAAAATCTTTAGCAGTGCATTTCTGTCAAGCGGATCCAGATAAGTCAATATGGGCAACCGGCCGATGATTTCAGGAATCAGTCCAAAAGATTTCAGGTCTTGTGGTGTGATATACTGCAGCAGGTTGTTCCGATCTATTTTTTGCTTGTCTTGTGTTGCTGTAAAACCGACAGTTTGCGTGTTGAGCCGTGCAGCAATCCGTTTTTCAATGCCGTCGAAGGCTCCGCCGCAGATGAACAGGATATTTTGTGTGTTTACGGCAATCAGCTTCTGTTCCGGATGTTTGCGTCCGCCTTGTGGCGGCACATTCACGATGGAACCTTCCAGCAATTTCAGCAAGCCTTGCTGCACGCCTTCTCCGCTGACATCCCGAGTAATGCTTGGGTTATCGCTTTTGCGTGCAATCTTGTCTATTTCATCTATGAAAACAATACCCCTTTCGGCAGCCTTGACATCGTAATCGGCTACTTGCAACAGACGTGTCAGGATGCTTTCTATGTCTTCGCCAACATAGCCGGCTTCCGTCAGTACGGTTGCGTCTACAATGGTGAAAGGCACACGTAGTTTGCGGGCAATGGTCTTGGCAAGCAGGGTTTTTCCCGTGCCGGTAGAACCGACCATGATGATGTTTGATTTTTCAATCTCCACTTCATCGCCGTTGTTTTGCATGAGTCGTTTGTAATGGTTGTAAACCGCGACAGACAAGAATTTTTTCGCCTCATCCTGACCTATGACGTATTGATCCAGAAAGTCTTTTATTTCCCGTGGTTTTGGAAGTGTCGTGCCTTCGAGCGGGTTCGGAGAGTCTTTTTTTAAGGTTTCCCGGACGATTTCATCCGCTTGTTTTGTACAATCGTTGCAGATGGCAACACCATTCCCGCCATAAATGAGCAGGCCTACTTCATTTTCAGATCTTCCGCAAAAACTGCAATATCTTTTGTCCTGTTGTGTTTTGGCCACGCTATTTTTTCTCCTTTATTAGCAGTTTGTCAATCATACCGTAATCGAGGGCTTCCTGCGAAGTCATCCAATAGTCTCGGTCTGAGTCTTTTTCGATGCGTTCGTATGGGTTGCCGGAATGTTCGGCAATGATGGTGTACAGTTCTCTTTTGAGTTTCTGTATTTCGCGTGCGGTTATTTCTATGTCTGACGCTTGTCCGTGTGCACCGCCCATAGGCTGATGGATCATTATCCGGGAGTGGGTGAGGGCATATCGTTTGCCTTTTTCCCCGGCCACCAGCAAGACTGCTGCCATGGATGCGGCCATACCTGTGCAGATGGTGCTTACATCGGAGTTAATGAACTGCATGGTGTCATAAATTCCCAGTCCGGCATATACGCTTCCGCCGGGAGAGTTCAGGTAAATGGAAATGTCCCGTCCGGAATCGTTGTTGTCTAAAAACAACAGTTGTGCCTGGATAACGTTGGCCGTATAGTCGTCGATTTGCGTGCCGAGGAAAATAATGCGGTCCATCATCAGGCGCGAAAATACATCCATTTGCGTTACGTTCAACTGGCGTTCTTCCAAGATGGAAGGCGAGATGTAATTGCTTGTTACAGCCATGTATTTTTCCAAATGCATGCTGTTCATGCCCAGATGCCGCGTTGCGTATTTTTTGAAATCATCCATGTGCTTATTTTGTTTCGAACAGTTTGTGGAAATCTTCTATTGAAATCTTTTTGGTATTGAGTTTGGCCGCTTTCTTGATGGTGTCGAATACTTTGTTTTCCAAAACGCGTTCAATCAGATCCTTCAGCTGGTCTTCTTTTTTCATCATGTTTTGTGCATAGTTATTCAGGACAGCATCATCTATGTTGGTGATGCCATATTGACTGAATTGCATTTTGGCCATTTGTTTGGCACAATTTTCCACCTCGGCCGGTTCTACTTCCAGCTTGTTTTCCTTGGCTATTTTTTCTTTTGCCAAGTGCCATTTCAGTTCATCAAGCATTTTCGGATAGTCGGTTGCCAGCGATTCTTCCGTTATGTCCTTGTGGGTTGCCAATACCCAGCGCTTCAGGAATGCATCGGGAAAAACAAGGTTTTCCAACTGTTTCATAATCATATCCTTTGCATCTTGTCCGAACTTGTAGGCAGAATTCTGTGCCATGTTTTCTTTGATGTCGGCACTTACCTTTTCGCGGAAGTCGGCTTCTCCATTCACCTTGCCTGCGCCATAAACCTTATCGAACAGTTCTTGGTTGATTTCGGATTTTGTAAAGCGGGTGATGCCTTTTAATTTAAACCAGAAGTCGGAAGCGGGAATTTCTGCATCTTTGGCTAATCCGAATAATGGGCGGATAGCATTTTCGTCAAAGACCGTCAGTGGGTTGAAAACCATTGTTTCGCCTCTCTTTTTGCCAATGAACAGTTTTTTCTGATCATCGTCCTTCATCTCCCAAAAGCTTATGGTTGCATTGGTCACTTGCAGACCGCCTTCTTTCGGGAGGCCGTTTTCCAGTTCTACAAGATCGCCTTTCAAGTTATCGTTTTCTTCCACCTCTTCGGCTTGGGAATATTGGCCGAAACGTTCTGCATAAGACTCGATTCGGTTTTCGATCATTTTGTCGGTCACATCGATCTCATAATATGCAATCTTTCCGCTTATATTCACGTTGAAGGCAGGAGCCAATGCAATATCGAAAGCAAATTCGAATGTTTCGTCCGTGTCAAAGTTTATTTCTTTCTGTTCCGTTTCGTTTGGAAGCGGTTCTCCCAATATATTCAGATCGTTTTCCTTTATATAATCGTAAAGTTTTTCGGAAAGGATTTTGTTGATTTCCTCACCCAAGACGGCTTTTCCGTACATTTTTTTTATCAGGTTCAGGGGCACCATGCCCGGACGGAAGCCGGGAATATTGGCTTTTTTGCGGTAATCGCGCAAGGTTTTTTCTACATTCCCTTCGTAATCGGGTTTTGCAATTTCGATCGTAATGATAGCATTCAACTGATCGATGTCTTTTTTTACGATATTCATGTTTTTATATAGATAATGAAATGATTTACAATAACTTCTTGTCGCCTATAAACGGGGCGCAAAGGTAGCGAAAAAAACAGCAAAATACAAGGTTTGTCTCCGATAACGTTTTGACCCGGCTTAAGCGATTTGCGGGAACAGATTGTCTATGTCCGCGTTCTCTCAGAAAAAATAAGTCAAGTTGACAGCCAGAACCTTGTTGGAATTTTGATGTTGTATAGGGGTGTCCGGAAGGATGGTTTCGGTGACGGTCTGCCCGAAGAAACTTTGGCTCCAGTTTACGCCGAGCTGTATTTGCTTGAATAATTCAATTCCGCCGCCGGCGTTGTAACCGGCATCCAGCCTGTTTTTGAAGTTGTCATATTGCACGGGAGTTCCCGTTTCTGTTATGCTTTCCAGTGTGGTTTTGCCGTAAACCGAGCAACTTCCATACACGCCGGCTGCGACATATATGCCCAATACGCCCACACGGAATACGTATTTGATGTTTAGGGGGATTTCTACATATCCGACCTCGCTGAAACCGCGGATTGTCTCGTCCGCATCGTCGGTGTATGAAAAATTGCTTCCTTTCTGAGAAAAAACGACACCGGTCTCGCCACCGAGGCCTTTGGCCGACAAAAATTGGTACATTATCCCGATATTAAAAGCATTCAGCATTTCACTCTGATAGGTCGGAATTTCGTCACTGATTTTTTTGACTTCGTCGGCCAAGTTGACTCCCGCACGTATGGAAACTTGTGCGTGCACACAGGTTGTCCATGTGCATACGCATGTGAGCAAAATGAGGACTTTTTGTAATTTCATGTTTATGTTATTCTGTTTTCTTGGAACGGCGCTTGCGTTCTGTTTCGTCTAAAATAATTTTGCGTAAACGTATCTTTGTCGGGGTCAGTTCCACGTATTCGTCTTCCCGGATATATTCCAATGCTTCTTCTAGGCTGAAAACGACGGGTGGTGCGATATGCGTTTTTTCGTCTGCACCGGATGCACGCATATTGGTCAGCTTCTTCGATTTTGTAACATTGATGACCATGTCGCCTTCTTTGGAATTTTCGCCGACAACCTGGCCTGCATATACTTCGTCTTGCGGAAAAATGAAAAAGCGGCCGCGGTCTTGCAGCTTGTCTATGGCATACGCATAAGCAGTTCCGCTTTCCATGGCAATCAGCGAGCCGTTGTTCCTTTTTTCAATCTCGCCTTTATAGGGTTGGTATTCGAGGAAACGATGCGACATGATGGCTTCGCCCGCCGATATGGTCAGCACATAGTTACGCAATCCGATAATGCCGCGCGATGGTATGGTGAATTCCAGCTGTATGCGGTCGTTTACGGCCTCCATGCTTAGCATTTCGCCCTTGCGTTGCGATACGATTTCTATGATTTTGCCGGAGCATTCTTCGGGTGTGTTCACTGTCAGTTGTTCCACCGGCTCGCAGCGTACGCCGTTTATCTCCTTGAATATGACTTGTGGCTGGCCGACTTGCAATTCGTAACCCTCGCGGCGCATGGTTTCAATCAGGATGGACAAGTGCAGCACGCCTCGTCCGTACACATGCCAACTGTCTTCATGCGGATTTTTCTCGACCCGCAAAGCTAGGTTCTTGTCTAATTCGCGCATGAGGCGTTCGTGTATGTGTCTGGATGTTACGAATTTACCTTCCTTTCCGAAAAAAGGGGAATCGTTGATGGTGAACACCATGCTCATGGTCGGTTCGTCGATGGCGATAGGGGCCATGGGCTCCGGAGCGTTGGCATCGCATATCGTGTCACCGATTTCAAAGCCATCTATGCCGACAATGGCACAAATATCGCCGGAGCCGACCTCTGTGGCTTTGGTTCTGCCAAGCCCGGTGAATGTGTGCAATTCCTTGATGCGGGCCTTTATCGTGGTTTTGCCATCGCGTTTTGCCAATGTCACGTCCATGTTTTCGCGTAGTACGCCCCGATGTACGCGACCGACGGCAATGCGTCCCAAGTAGGGTGAATAATCCAGCGATGTGATAAGCATTTGGGGCGTTCCATCGATGAACTTTGGTTCCGGAATATATTCAATAATGGCGTCCAGCAGGGGCAGGATGTTGTCTGTGGGCTTGTTCCAGTCGGTACTCATCCAGTTGTTCTTGGCCGACCCGTATATGGTTTGGAAGTCCAGTTGGTCTTCGGTGGCGTTCAGGTTGAACATCAGGTCGAAAACAGCTTCCTGCACCTCATCCGGGCGGCAGTTGAGTTTGTCAACCTTATTGATGACCACAATTGGTTTCAGGTTCATTTGCAGGGCTTTCTGCAATACAAAACGTGTTTGTGGCATTGGGCCTTCAAAAGCGTCGACCAACAGCAAGACACCGTCGGCCATGTTAAGAACCCGTTCTACTTCGCCCCCAAAGTCGGCGTGTCCCGGCGTGTCTATTACATTGATTTTATATCCTTTGTATTCGATGGATACGTTTTTGGCCAGAATAGTGATTCCGCGTTCGCGTTCCAGGTCATTGTTGTCCATAATCAATTCGCCTGTTTTTTCGTTGTCGCGGAAAAGATGGCCTGCCATCAGCATTTTGTCTACCAGGGTCGTCTTGCCGTGGTCGACATGAGCAATGATGGCTATATTTCTAATTTTCTGCATATTATTGTTTTTCTGCTGTTTGAAAAAGCGGCTGCAAAGATAGGCAAAATAGATGAAAAAACAAAACCACCACAAGGCAACTTGTGATGGCTCTGTGACCCCAGAGGGATTCAAACCCCCAACCCCCACATCCGTAGTGTGGTACTCTATTCAGTTGAGCTATGAGGCCATTCGGATTTCGGCTGCAAAGGTAAGGATATTTTTTGCAATACCAAATATTTTGCGAAAATTATTTTTCACAAAACCGAATATCATGGAATTTGCCTCGCCGGCCGGTATTTGCCGGATATTGCCAAAAAAAGTATCTTTGCGCAGATTCCACAGTCCCATTAAGGGGCTGCTCTGTTGATTTTGGTATCAATAAATTTTACATAGACATGAATATACTTTTGCTCGGTTCGGGAGGACGCGAACATGCGATTGCGTGGAAATTGGCGCAAAGTGAAAAACTGACCAAATTGTTTATAGCACCGGGAAATGCGGGTACCGATGCCGTAGGAACGAATTTGCCCGTTTCTGCAACGGATTTTCCTGCTTTGAAGCAGGCCGTTTTGCAAAATGCCATTGATATGGTCGTGGTGGGGCCGGAAGATCCGTTAGTGAAAGGCGTTGCCGATTTTTTTGCTGCTGATGCTGAATTGCGGCATATTCCTGTAATCGGGCCGGATAAAAAAGGTGCGCAACTGGAAGGCAGCAAGGATTTTTCCAAACAATTCATGTTGCGGCACAACATTCCGACGGCGCGGTATCTGAGTGTTACAGCCGGCAATGTGGAAGCCGGAATCCATTTTCTGAAAACCCTGAAGCCGCCTTATGTCCTGAAGGCTGATGGACTGGCGGCCGGTAAGGGAGTTTTAATTCTGAACGATTACGATGAAGCGGTCGACGAGTTGCGCAATATGCTGCACGGCAAGTTCGGAGTCGCGAGCGCGACGGTGGTGATTGAAGAATTTCTGTCCGGGATAGAATGTTCTGTGTTTGTGCTGACGGACGGCACGCACTATAAAATACTGCCGGAAGCCAAAGATTATAAGCGCATTGGCGAGGGTGACAAAGGTTTGAACACAGGCGGGATGGGTTCTGTTTCGCCTGTGCCTTTCTGCACGCCGGAATTCATGGAAAAAATCGAAACACGAATTATCCGTCCGACCATTAATGGCTTACGCGCCGAAGGAATTTGCTACAAAGGCTTTATTTTCTTTGGCTTAATCAAAGTGGACAATGAACCATACGTGATTGAGTATAATGCCCGCATGGGCGACCCGGAAACGGAAACGGTCATGCTGCGCCTGAAATCCGATTTGGTTGATTTGCTGGAAGGGGTTGCGGCCGGAAATCTGGATGAAAAGCAGGTGGAGTTTGATCCGCGTGCGGCTGTGGCGGTTATGTTGGTTTCCGGCGGCTATCCGGAAGCCTACGAAAAAGGAAAAGTGATTACCGGCCTTGAGCAGGTGACGGACAGTATGGTATTTCATGCGGGAACATCCCTGAAAGATGGTCGGATTGTTACCTCCGGCGGACGCGTGATAGCGGTCAGTTCTTATGGAAAAACCCGGGAAGAGGCGCGTGCCAAATCGTTTGAGAATGCACAGAAAATCCAATTTGACGGGAAATATTGCCGTCGTGACATCGGATTTGACCTATAGTCAACATTGATGCAGCAAGTATATTTGAATAAATCTACATGGTATGGCGAAAATATTGGTCATTGACGACGAGCGGAGTATTCGCAATACGCTCAAAGACATATTGGAGTTTGAAAAGCACAAGGTGGATTTGGCCGAAGATGGCAAACAAGGGTTTGAAATGGCCAAAAGCGTGACTTATGATATTATTTTCTCCGACATAAAAATGCCCGGCATGGACGGGGTGGAGCTGTTGACTGCTTTGGCCGAAAACGAGCTGGAAACTCCGATTGTGATGATCTCGGGGCATGGAAACATAGAAACCGCCGTTGAATGTATTAAGAAAGGTGCTTTTGATTTTATCGAAAAGCCGATTGATCTAAACCGTTTGCTGATTACGGCCAAAAATGCCTTGGAGAAAAAAAGTTTGGTAACGGAAACCAAGACCTTGAAACGCAAGGTAAGCAAGAAATACCAGATGGTTGGCGAGTCGGAAGCCATCCGCAAGGTGCGCGACATGATAGACCGGGTTGCTCCTACCGATGCGCGCGTCCTGATTACGGGAGAAAACGGCACGGGAAAGGAAATAGTGGCGCGTATGATATACATGCAAAGTAAGCGCAGCAACGCGCCTTTGGTGGAAGTCAATTGTGCCGCCATTCCGTCCGAGTTGATAGAAAGCGAGCTGTTCGGGCACGAAAAAGGTGCGTTTACATCGGCCATCAAACAGCGTATCGGCAAGTTCGAGCAGGCCGATGGCGGGACGATATTCCTCGATGAAATCGGCGATATGAGCTTGGCGGCGCAGACCAAAGTGTTGCGTGTCTTGCAGGAAAATGAAATAACGCGCGTGGGCAGCGACAAGAACATACATGTCAATGTCCGTGTGTTGGCGGCCACGAACAAAGACCTGAAAGCGAAGATAGAAAAAGGTAGTTTCCGCGAAGACTTGTATCATCGTCTGAACGTCATTCCCATTCATGTGCCGCCGCTCGATGAGCGCAAAGATGATATACCCTTGCTCGTAACCCATTTTTGCGAATTAATCTGCGCAGAACAAGGCATTGCCCTCAAGCATTTTGATCAAACGGCTGTGGAATGCCTGCAGCAACGCACCTGGACGGGAAATATACGTGAGCTGCGTAATGTTGTGGAAAGGATGATTATTTTGTGCGGCCACACGATTACTGCCGCCGATGTGGATATGTATGCTTTTTGATGCGCGGCCCGGTTTTCTGCCTTGCCAAGCCGGTAGGACTTGGGTTCGAAAAAAACGTTCCTTGAATTGTTTTGCTTTCAAGGAACGTTTTCCGTGTTCACAGGCGTGGCTGTATCAGCGCCCGTATTTTCCGGTTGAAGTTCTCGTTTGCCAGCAGTTCTTCCAGACTAAGATGCATTCTGTAGCACCAGAAATGATGCGGATTCTCGGGCACGTTGATACGTTCGGCATGTGCATCCGGCAGGCGGACTTGCGCATCGGTAGCCAGCCAGTCTTGCAACGGCAGAATAACCCACATGGCAGGCGAATAAATGTGTTGGTTGACAATGAATGCCGCTATTTCGGCCGTGCATTCCAACGGTGCTTCACCGCCATACCCCATCATGTTGTTGTAGAAATGCTGTGTTACGGCGCGATTTTCTTCCCACCACGCACGCAACGGATTCGTATCGTGAGTGCCTGTGGTGCATACCGACAGGTAGGGCGCATCGGCCGGATGCGCGAACGCTACACTTGGATCTTTGGGCATTCGCTGTATTTCCAATGACAGGATTTGCAGCAAATGCATAACTTCCGGAACGCAGGCCGGTACCATTCCCAAATCTTCGCCACATACAAGCATATCGGTAGAACCGATTAAAATGGGCAATTTCCGTAAGGCCGATGCTTTCCAGAATTCGTTGTGCCGACGGTAAAAGAACTCTTCATGCAACCAGCCGAGCTTTTGCTTCATCTGTTCGTCCAAAGCCTTGTAACTGTACGACTGATACAAGGCAATGCGCGGATGTAACAGTTCGGGCCGCTTCAGATCGCGTACAAACAAGACTTCACAGTGCAGGTAATACAGTCCGTCCCTTATTCGCACGTTGCGTTCGTCCGGCAAATCGTGGCTGACAAAATACGATTCCACTTTCTTTTGCGTATCGAACTCCGGCTTGAAGAAATAAGTGTCGAAATCGTACGTGTACAGGAATTGCTGTTTGACGTACTCCGTATCATCTCCGAATATTTCCGGCAAGTAGTAAGCCCGGATATAGGGCTTCAGCAGACGGTCTTCGGTTAGGTGTATGCCCATTGCCCACAAATCCTGCGACGAATAAGGCATGGCCGGAGAAAAGCGTCCGGTAAGTCCCCAGACATCGTTTTTAGACATTTCCCATATACGGAAGAAACCCAAGATATGATCTATTCTGTAGGCATCGAAATAGTCGGCCATTTTCCGGAAACGTTTTCGCCACCAAGCATAGTTATCTTGTGCCATCGTGTCCCAATTGTATGTCGGGAATCCCCAGTTTTGTCCGGAAATGGAAAACATGTCCGGTGGCGCTCCTGCCTGTGCATCCAAGTTGAACAATTCCGGATTCGTCCATGCTTCCACACTGTCGGGACTTATGCCGATAGGAATATCTCCCTTCAGGACAACGCCCAACTTATGTGCGTACTCTTTTGCCTCGGTCATTTGCAGATGCAGGTGAAACTGCAGGTAGAAATGGAGTGCAATCTCATCGTGCGCAGGCGAGCTCAGCGAAGTCAACAGGGTTATTTCATCTTGGTTGTAAATGCTGTATTGGGGCCATTGGCGGAAATTGGGCGAACCGAATTTGTCACGCAAGTAGCAGAAGGCTGCATAGGGAACCAGCCAGTCTTTGTTTTGGCCAAAGAATGTCTTATATTCCGGAGAACTGAATGTGGCTTCCTTGTCTTGTTGGTAAAGAATCCGGAAATACTTCATTTTCTCGTCCGCAACAACCTGATAGTCTGCAATTTTCTTTTTATTAAACCTTGCCTTTGTAGTGGCGTATTGTTTCTGCAGGGCTTTGTCGTGAAAATTTCCCATCCGTTCGATATTCAAGTATATGGGATTCAATGCGAATACGGAAACGGAGTTGTATGGATAAGAATCGCGGTTGTTGTGATACAAGGTGGTGTCATTGACCGGCAAAGTCTGTATGATTTTCTGGCCGGTTTTGTGGGCCCATTCAGCAAGCAGTTTCAGGTCGAGAAATTCGCCTATGCCAAAGCCGTTTTCTGTACGAAGCGAAAACACAGGAACGGCTACACCCGCACCTTTCCAACGAGGGCGCGTGCGTCTGAAACCTATGTCTGAACGTATCAGCATGCCCGTGCCCTTGAAATCGTCGATGCGACGGTTCTCACCGAATTCATAATCCACTATCGCGCCGGTTCGCAGTTCGTACACAACATATTTGTATTCAATGGTATGCTGCGGTTTTTTTATGTGAAGCGTTGTTTTCCACATCGGGAAGTCCTTGTCGGACAACGGAACCTTTGCGGCCGTGTTCCAGTTTCCAAGTTCGGGAATATTGCCAACTACGGCCATTCCGTACCGGGATTCTATTTGTGGCATTTCCAATGAAAAACAAATGTTTCCGCGTGCGCATGTCTGTTCCGTAGGCTTTGAGCGGGCAAACAGACTGTTGGAAAAGGCGGTGGAAAAGAACACTTGTTCATAGTCGGGCGCTTTCCAGAAATCTTGCAGGATGCAATGTTTTGTCTTTGCCGGCAAACTTACCCGGCGTTGCTTGCCGCTCTCGTATGCAAAACTGCCATCCGGATGCCGGATAGCATACGCATATTGCAGGACATTTGCAAAATCAGGTATTTGCACGGTAACTGTCCAATGTTCCGCATCACGACAGTCGAGTACCAAGGGAGAGGTTTCTGTCCATTCGACAATGTCCTGACAATTACCGAGAACGCATATTTGCTGTCCCCATACGGCTTTGTAATTTATTTGAAACGTAATGATCATGATAATAGATTTAAAGGCTACCAAAAACTATTGATTGACATCACAAAAATAATCATAGCCAAACAAAAAACAGCTTTTTGAGGGATGAATTGACAAAAAAACGGGATGAACATCCTTAAATGGGAACCGGACGGAAAACTTACAAGATAGGTTAGAATATTATTTCTGAGAAAATTTTGCAGGAAACTATGTTGTATAACATATTTTTTGTACCTTTGCAGCCGAAAAAGTAAAGTATTTATCTTAAAGGAACAAAATTATGCTGACAGGAAACATTGGCGCTAATGCCGGATTAGTATGGGAAGCGCTCCAAGCTGGCAAATTGAGTACCAAAGCTATCAAGAAAGCTACTAAACTGAAAGAAGCTGAATTGAACATGGCTTATGGTTGGCTGGCTCGTGAGAATAAAATTGCTTTCAGCGAAGAGAATGGTGAAGTGTTTGTCAGCTTGATCTAATCAATCAAGCAGATGGTAATGGAGAGAATTAAAAAAAACGCAGGGATTTTTTGCCTTGCGTTTTTTTTCGGATGCTTCCGTATTTGAAAAAAACAGGCTATCTTTGCAGCCGCCGAAAATCAGAGGGGCTTGCTTTTGCCTCGTTTCGAATTGCGGAAATAGCTCAGTTGGTAGAGCACGACCTTGCCAAGGTCGGGGTCGCGGGTTCGAGTCCCGTTTTCCGCTCGT
>CAYUYS010000034.1:0-12753 GCA_964449415.1 uncultured Paludibacteraceae bacterium
ATATCCCGTTTTTTTTTATGCCTTTTTGGTATAATTGTTGAGAAAGACGAGCCGTTTCGCTCGGCAGGATTACAAACTGCATGTGTTGACAAAAACCGTGATTTATCCTATCTTTGTCGCCTTGTTGATACCGTCATAATTTGTTGAAAACCTAAAGATTATATGGCAAAAGTTCAGACAGTATTCGTATGCCAACATTGCGGGGCGCGCGCACCGCAGGAATTGGGCAGATGTCCTGCTTGCGGTGAATGGGGATCGTATGTGGAAGAAATCGTTGGCAAGGCTGCCGGGCAACGGAATGCATACCGTTCCGGCCGTCAGATTCCCGTGAACATCAACGATGTGGAAATTGAACGCGAAGTCCGCATTGATACGCATTGTGGTGAACTGAACAGAGTGCTGGGTGGCGGCTTGGTGCCGGGTTCGCTTGTGCTTATCGGCGGAGAGCCGGGCATCGGAAAGTCAACGCTGGTTTTGCAGGTGGTGTTGAATCTGGCGCGTAAACGCACGTTGTATATTTCCGGAGAGGAAAGCACGCGGCAACTGAAACTGCGTGCCGAACGCATCAGCAGCAACGCGGAACAGTGCTACATAGTCAGTGAAACGGCTTTGGAGAACATGTTCGGCTATATCGAAGATTTGCAACCCGATATAGTGATTGTCGATTCCATACAAACCATCTCCACGGAACGTGTGGAATCTTCGCCGGGCAGTGTGTCGCAGGTGCGCGAGTGCGCCGGACAAATTCTCAAATATGCAAAAGAACACAATCTGCCCTTTCTGATAATCGGTCATATCAACAAGGAAGGTAGTATAGCCGGCCCCAAGATTCTGGAACATATCGTAGATACGGTTTTGCAATTTGAAGGCGACCAACATTACATGTATCGCATCCTGAGAGCCATAAAGAACCGTTTCGGCAGCACTTCGGAACTGGGCATTTTCGAAATGCGTCAAAACGGTTTGCGCGAAGTGGTAAATCCATCCGAATTGTTGCTTACGCAAAATCACGAAGGTTTGAGCGGTATGGCCATTGCTTCGGCCATTGAAGGCATACGGCCCTTCCTGATTGAAGTGCAGGCGCTGGTCAGTTCGGCTGCCTATGGCGTTCCGCAACGCAGCAGCACCGGTTTTGACCTGCGACGTTTGAACATGTTGCTGGCTGTGCTGGAAAAACGCGCCGGCTTCAAACTGGCCCAGAAAGATGTTTTTCTGAATATTGCCGGAGGCATAAAAGTAAATGATCCTGCCATTGACATGGCTGTGATAGCAGCCGTCCTGTCAAGCAGCCTGGATATTGCGACAGACCGGGCCGTATGCATGGCAGGAGAAGTCGGTCTTTCCGGAGAAATAAGGCCGGTAAATCGTATCGAGCAGCGCATAGCCGAGGCGCGCAAACTCGGCTTTAAGCGCATGATTATACCGGAACAAGCTTGTGAACATGCCGACCGTTATCAGTCGGAGGTGGAAATACTGCGTGTCAGGAAAGTGGAAGAAGTATTTGGTATCTTATTTAAATGACATAACATGAAACTGAACAAATTTGCATTACTGTGTGTTGTGGCAATTTTTGCCATACCTTGTTTGGCGCAATCCGACCGGATTGTGGGAGTTTATGAGGTTACAGAGCCGGAAACAGGCGAAGTTTCGAAAGTAGAAATATACAAAACGGGCGATACGTACGGTGCTAAAGTCATCTGGCTTGCAGAGCCCTATTATCCGGATGGCACGCTTAAAAAGGATATAAAAAATCCGGACCCGAGCCTGCGTGACACACCGGCAAGCAAAATCGTGCTTATTACGGGGCTGCAGTATAATGCAGACAAGAAGATATGGGAAAAAGGCAATATTTATCACCCCGTACACGGCAAGTTTTATAAAGTGCAAGTGAAGTTTGATGATGATAAAACATTGAATGTTCGAGGCTATTTGGGGAGGCCGATGATTGGAATGACTGTTTATTGGAAGAAAATTTCATAAGATTGGCAGAAACCGAAAAAACGCGTACCTTTGCCAAAAAAAGTATATGCAGCAGAATTTTTATAAACACGCCATGACCTACGGGCTGTTTCTCGGCCTCACTTTTTCCGTTAACTTTTTGTTGTCTGTGGCTAATTCCTTGTGGTGTGGCTTGCTGACGTATTTCGTTATGGCAGCCATTGTTTATTTGACTTATCGTTTCGCCTGTCATTATCGCGATACGGAACAGGGCGGTGTCGTTTCATACGGACGCAGTCTGTGGTATATCGTTGTGCTCTATATCTTTGCCGCCATCATATCTTCGGTTGTGAAGTACGTGTATCTGCAGTTCATAAATCCGGGCTATTTGGATGACGTGCTGAACAACGCCATGCTGGTGTTGGAGCAGATCCAGTTGCCGTTACAGGAAGATGCTATGTACGACCAGCTCGAACACGTGCTTACACCCATAAATTTTATCATGCAGTATATTTGGATAAATACCTTGCTGGGTTTGTTGGTTGGCTTGGTAATGGCTGCATTTGTCAAAAAGGATAAAGATATTTTTGAAGCATAAGTTGCAACCATGGATATTTCGGTAGTCATTCCCTTGTATAATGAAGAAGAATCATTGCCCGGATTGTTCGACTGGCTGGAGCGGGTCATGACCGAACACAATTATACGTGGGAAGCTATTTTTGTGAACGATGGAAGCACGGACCGTTCGTGGGAAATCATAGAAAAACTGCAAAAATCTTCTCCCCATGTGCACGGCATCAAGTTCCGTCACAATTATGGCAAATCTCCTGCCTTGTACTGCGGATTCCGTAAGGCCGTCGGCGATGTGGTCATTACCATGGATGCTGATTTGCAGGATAGTCCGGATGAGATTCCTGAACTGTACCGGATGATTAAGGAAGAAAACTATGACCTTGTATCCGGCTGGAAGAAAAAACGTTACGACAGCAAACTGACTAAAAACCTGCCCTCAAAATTGTACAACGCGACAGCCCGCCGGATGACCGGATTGAAACTGCATGACATGAATTGCGGACTGAAAGCCTACCGCAACGAAGTGGTCAAAAACATAGAGGTATTCGGAGAAATGCACCGCTACATACCATATCTGGCAAAAAATGCCGGTTTTACACGCATAGGAGAAAAAGTCGTGCAGCATCGTAAAAGGGAGTTTGGCGAAAGCAAATTCGGCCTGAATCGCTTTGTGAATGGTTATCTGGACCTGATTACGTTGTGGTTCCTGTCCAAATTCGGCAAAAAACCAATGCACTTTTTTGGCTTGTACGGCAGCTTGATGTTTTTGTTGGGCTTTATAGCCATTATTGCAGTAGGCGTAAACAAAATCGTTGCCCTGAGCCGGCATGTAAAGGCTATTCTGATAACAGACAGCCCGTATTTTTACTTGGCCATGCTGGCTATGATTCTGGGTACATTGTTGTTCTTGACGGGTTTTTTGGGAGAACTGATTACACGTAATTCCACGGAACGGAACAACTATCTGATTGAAAAGGAAATATAGACTACATGTTCCGTCAGGGCATTTCATGTTGGGCCGGAAAAAGTCTTGTAACTCATTAAGGAAAAATGTTGGAAATATTGAAATATGTTTTACCATCACTGGTTGTTTTGCTTACAGCTTCTGCCGTGATGATTGTACAAATGCGTGCAGAAACGGCACGACAAATGGTCACCTTAAAACGCGAGCAGGCAAAAAACGTCATGCCCTTGCGCTTGCGGAGTTATGAACGCCTGGCCCTCTTGCTGGACAGAACCGTTCCGGAAACCATGCTGCTGAACATGAACCTGCCCGAAATGAATTGTCTGGAACTGCAAACTGCTTTGTTGACCCAAATCAGACAGGAATATGACCACAATGCAGCACAGCAGATTTACGTGAGCAATGAATTGTGGAACCTGATTCGGGCATCCAAAGAAAGCCTTCTGCATTTGGTCAATGTATGTGCACAAAATTTTAAGCAGGAGGAATCTGCGCTCAAACTTGCGGAAACTTTGATAAAAACCTATAATTATACGCCCGACACACCCACTGAACTTGCCATGAAAAGGCTTAAGCAGGAAGTGCGGGAACTATTCTGACAACACATGCAACGTTGGATACTTGCCCTAACCATAGCGATCGTATTGGTGGCATCGGGATGTGAACCGGATGAAGAATGCCGCACAGAGAATAACATACGTATGAAAGCCATGCTGTACACCCAAAGTTTTGATGAAACAAAACAAGTGTATACGGCAGTGGAACATACGCCGGACAGCATCTCGGTCTGGGGACTTGGCAACGATTCGATACTTTATGACAAAGCACAGACAAATTACGTTTATCTGCCTCTGAACAAGAATGCGGATTCTTCCGTTTTCGTATTGCGTTATTGGTATTCACCCGACGAAGGCAGCAGCATCGATGCGCAGGACACTTTGCTTGTGACATACGTTAACCAGAACGTATACATATCGTTGGAGTGCGGCTGTTTTGTATATCATACCTTGCAGGATTTCCGGTTTACAAGCCATGCGCTTGACTCCGTAGAAGTATTGAACCAACAAGTAAACACGCTTGATGAAGAACATATTCGCTTGTATTATTAGTTGTGCATTGCTTGCGACCATTGAGTTGTCTGCACAGAATATTCCGGTTGCGGATGCTGTCGCGCAGGATGCAAACGGACATCTGGCGCAGGAAGATGTGTCGCAACCCGATGTGCAAGACACAGTCCCGTTTCCTGCCGAGGCCGACATGCCGTTGCCGGAAAACCAAGACACAGCGTCCGTTGCGGATACGCCGCCGGCAGATACCCTTTCCAGCCAAATGAAACAGCCGGCAGAGAAGAAGGAAATATACAAGGGAACAACCCTGAAAATAGATTTGTTCAATCCATTGTATGCCTGGTTTGGCACAGAGGGCGAGATTCTGGCCTACGAGGCGTTGATACATGTCAATCTTCTTCACAAATACTTTCCGACTATTGAGGCTGGTTATGCGCACACAAGCCATACGAGCAATGATGAAGCCTCGTTCAATGGCGGCGGTTTTTTTTCGCGTGTCGGTGCGGATTTTAATTTGATGAAAAAAAATCAGGATGCAGGCAATTACTTTCTGGGTGGTTTGCGCTTTGGCATGGCACAACAAAAATTCAGCGTTACAAACATATCTATAACCGATGGCTATTGGAACACAACTCAGATAGTTTCTTTTCCGAATAGCGCCAAGTTTGATTGCTGGGCAGAGATTGTCGGAGGTGCTCATGTCAAAATTTATAAGGGCCTGAATATGGGTTGGACTGTCAGATTCAAGTTCCTTATTACACGAACTGAAGAGGATTTGCATGCTTGGTATATTCCCGGTTTTGGCTACAATGCGAATACCACCTTTGGGTTCGACTATTACATAGGCTATACGTTCTAACGGTAAAATGCTGCAATTGTCAGCAGCGGCTATCTGCTTTTATGCGCTCAGACAGGGAAGGTTTGTATTGCATATCCTCGCATTTTTTAAAATATTCCGTATATTTGTCCGTCTTTAGATTTGTTTGCTTTAATTTGACATATACATGAAACGATTGTTATTTACGTTCGCCTGCGTGCTTTTGTGCAACCATGTTTTTTCGCAATATTCCAGAATTTATGCATCGGACAATGCCTTGTTTGCTGATGCCATGGAATTGTACGAGCAACAAAAATATTCGGCTTCGTTCCGCGCCTTTGAAGCATTTCTGGAACAACAGCCGGCCGATGAAACGTTTTGGATAGAGCCGGCAACCTATTATTTATGTGCCAATGCCTACGAATTACGCCGCAAGGATGCCAAGTTGCGTCTGGAAGAATACAAACGGCAGTTCCCATATTCTTCGCAATTGCATGAGGTGCAGTTTATGCTGGGAGTGCTTTATGCCGAAGCCAAACGTTATAAGCCGGCAAACAAAGAGTTTTCTGCTGTTGTGCCGAAATATTTGTCCAAATCACATCAAGTGGATTTCCTTTTCTACAAAGGATATGTACTTGTACAGTTGGAGGATTATAAAAGTGCGGCAACGGCATTTCAGGAACTGATAAAATCAAAAACCCGTTATGATGCGGCCGGCAAATACTATTATGCATATTGCTGTTATGAGCAGCATAATTATGCAGTTGCGTTGCCTTACTTTCTTGAGCTGGAGCAGCATACGGCTTACAAAAATATTGTTCCCTACTACATAATCCAGATTTATTACAAGCAGCAAAATTATGATCAGGTGCTGGCTCGTGCGGAAAAAATACTCTCGCAGAATCCTAATAATGAGCACAATGCGGAAGTTTACCGCATTTTGGGAGAAATTTATTTTCAAAAATCGGCTTATGCGCAGGCTATACAGTATTTGTCTGTCTATGTACAGTCTGCCACACAAGCACAACGTGAGGACTTGTACTTGTTGGGTTTGGCTTACTACCAGACGGCAGATTATGCGAATGCCGTGAAATACCTTTCCAGAGTGACCACGGAAGCGGATGTCATGTCGGAAAACGCGTACCTGCATTTGGGATTTTCCTACATTCGGTTAGGCGATCTGAACAATGCGCGTCTGGCTTTCGGGGCTGCCACCAGGACAACTTTTGACGTGTCGGTACACGAAGAGGCTATGTATAATTATGCGTTGACCACTTACGAAACAACTACGGCTTTCGGAGAAGCGGTTACGGCATTTCGTGATTTTCTGAAGCTGTATCCGAATTCGGTGTATGCCGACAAGGCGTATGCTTGTCTGGTGGATGTCTTTATGAGTACGAAAAATTATCGTACAGCGTTGAATGCCTTGTCAGAAATACACGATCCGGCCGGAAAACTGCTTGCTGCCAAAAGCCATTTGCTGTATCATCTCGGAACGGAAGCCTATGCTCAGAATAACTTTGACGAAGCCATACGCCATTTTACCGAAGTCTTGACCTTGCCCGGTATGCAATATACTACAGAAAGCTTGTTCTGGCGTTCGGAAAGTCACTATCGTCAGAAAAACTATGCTGCATGCCTTTCCGATTTGCAGAAATATTTTGCAGCTTCCGATGTGCGGAAAAGCCCGAATTATATATTGGCCAATTACTCAGCCGGTTATGCTTATTTCGCCACAAAGAATTATGCGCAGGCGCAAAGATATTTTCTTACATACTTGTCTTTGCAGAAAAATCAGGACAACACATATATCGATGCCCTGAATCGTGTTGGCGACAGTTATTTTTATGTACGCAATTTTGCGCAAGCCGATGCTTATTATGCAAAAGTCGTGGCTTCCGGTGCTTTTGGGACGGATTATGCCATGTTCCAGCGGGGATGTGTATTGGGATTGCTAAAAAGATATGATGACAAGATCGTTTCGCTCGAGAAACTGGTGAAAGATTATCCGAAATCGGAATATGCAGACGATGCTTTGTATGAAATAGCGCGTGCCCATTTGATTGTGGAACGTAATCAGGAGGCCATTACGGCATACAATCGGTTGTTGCAGGGATATCCGAACAGTAGCTTGGCCAGAAAAACGGCTCTTGAGATAGGCATGGTACATTATAACATGAAAGCGTATGAAGCATGCATAGAAGCTTATAAAAAAGTGATAGCCAACTATCCGGGCAGCGAGGAGTCTTACGTGGCGCTGGATGGGCTGCAAAGCGTGTATGTGGAATTGAACAGGGTTTCTGATTATCTGGCGTATGTGAAGAGTCTGGGGCGCATGATAAAAATAGACGCATCCGAGAACCAAGAGGACTCCCTGACCTATATGGCGGCAGAGCATCAATATATTCTGGCCAATTATGAACAGAGCGTGGCAAGTCTAGAAAATTACCTTGGGAAATTCTGTCCGGGAGGGCGTTATTGTACCATGGCACGCTATTATCTTGCCGACAGTTATTACAGACTGAATCAACACACCAAAGCATTGGAATCGTACCGCGCCTTAGCGGAGAGCCCCGGAAACCAATATATGGAAGAGGCTTGTATGCGTTGCGCAGAGATATGTTACGATCAGAAGGATTATGCCGGTGCACGCACTTACTTCCAACAATTGCAGATGGTGGCCAATAGCATTGAACATATCAATACGGCACGCATAGGCATTATGCGTTGCAGCAATCAACTCAATGATTACGAACAAACGGTGAATATTGCCACACAGATATTGGATGACACACGTTCCATAGGGGATGTATGCGAAGAAGCACGCTATAATCGTGCGAAGGCGTATCTGGCATTACAAAAATATGACTGGGCCATGCTGGATCTCGATGTGCTTGCAGCAGACTTGCGCACGCAAACGGGGGCTGAGGCAAAATACTTGCTGGCCGAGACCTATTTCGTGCGAGGTGATATGGCAAAATCAGAACAGCAGATTATGGACTTTGCAGAGAAAAACACTCCTCATCAATTCTGGCTTGCAAGGAGCTTTGTTCTTCTGGCAGATATTTATTTGAAAAAAGGAGATGATTTTCAGGCCAAGCAATACCTGCTGAGCGTTCAGAATAATTACAAGGGAAGCAATGAAATACAGCAGTTGATTAAAGAACGTTTGGAACTCATAGCCAATCGTGAGCAGGAACGTGTCAACTGATTCGATTTTAAGTAGTATAGGTAATTCTCAAAAAAAGTATTTCCAATGAAGAAAACGATTTTCGTATGGGCTCTTCATGTGCTGGCCGGCGTTGTTTATGCCCAGAACGACACGATAGTAGAACGTAATGTGACCGTGGAACGCGAGTTTACGCCGGTGATTCAAGAGGCAGATAAGATACAGACAAAACCGGATGTGTATAATCCTGTTGTCAAAAAACAACCGGTAAGTTATACATCGGGCTTTAACAAACCGCTGGATATTCAGAATGATTTTTCTTTTTTGCCGTATGCGGATATGAATTTTACGCAACCCCGGCTCGAACGCGGTTTTTTGCGTGGTGGCGTAGGTGTCTGGAATTCGTTGGTTGATTTCAAATATCGCATGTCAGACAAGAATGATGTGTTTTTTGATGTTGCCATTGATCACAAAGGTCTCTGGGGAAACAAAACCCTGAGTGAAACCGGCTTAGATATCGCTTTTGAGAAGTTGTTCTCCAATGCAAGTCTTTTCTTTTCTGTTGGTGCGGACAATACGCTGTTCAATTATTACGGCCGTTATTATGACAACTCGCAGAATACGTATGACTTTACGGGAATGCCTTCTGACAGTGCATTATACGGACGCTTCTGGGATGTCGATACGCGTATAGGTGTGCGTTCGCTGCCAATGGCCAATGTGGATTTTCTGGTACAGACCGGTTATGAGACCTTCAACGCACAGGCCGGCATGACTGAACACCGGATTCATACGCAGGCTTTTGTGGAATGGGAACTGCGAAACAGTCGTTTTGGAGTCGCTACCAATGTACAGAACGTATTTTATGCCGTTCAGGATACTGCATTGTCTGCCAAATCTTACCATCTTTGGAATCTGGAACCGTATTACATGTATGAAGGAGACTTATTCAGGTTGCATGCGGGCGTTAATTTTGACTTCTCGTTTGGTAAAGGCGCTGTTTTTTATCCGTCGCCTAATGTGGACTTTGAACTTCGGTTGGCTCCCCAATGGCTGGCGTTTTATGGAGGTGTTATCGGGGAGTATAAAGTGAACACATTGGAAACAACCATGCAGGAGAACCGTTATTTGTATCCGCAGGTACATTTGCTCGATACCTTGAACACATACACGCCGGCCAGTGGTTTTTTGGGTTTCAAGATTAAGCCGCATGATAATCTGCAGATCAATGCCTATGCAAAATACGCCTACACATTTGATCAATACTATTATGTTTTTGACACAAATGGTGCCGGCATGTTCTCGACAATCAAGGCAAATACAGCATGTTTTAAGGTCGGGGCATCCTTGTCGTATCATTATCAAGACAGGGTGAATCTGTTGCTGGACGGTGCGTTCAATTATTGGCAGGCAGAAGGGCAGGCACATGCATGGGACAAGCCATTATGGGAAATACACGCTTCCGTTTACGTAAAGGCTACGGACAAATTGACATTTTATACGGATAATTATTTCAATGGCAAGCGTTTCTCCTTGCTTTCAGATGGCGAAACAGCCGTCCTCAAACCCGTGTGTGATGTGAATCTTGGGGTTACGTATGCTTTCAGTCGCTGGTTCTCGGCGTTTGTTAAATTAAACAACCTGATACACAATCGTTACGAGCTCTTTTATGGTTATCAGGTGCAGGGAATAAATTTTCTGGCGGGTGTTGCATGGGCTTTTTAACACCTTTTGCTTTCATGTCCACAATTGGCTTCTTCGTCTTTTGGGCCTATCTCATGGAAATGGCAAGGTATTTGTTAATTCCGTTCCCTTGTTCTCTAATTCATTTGTTTGCCTGATAAAAATCAGATGTTGTGTACTTTAGTGCTCATTATTCTGTGTGGCATGCAGGAAAAGTTGTTTGTGACGGGATATGTAATTTTAATAAACGCAAAATTAAGGTTAAATACATATAAACTTGTGTTTAACATTTTGGAAACGCGTATTTTTGTACGGAGAATATGAGGAAGTGGACACTAATAGCATTGATTGTTGCCATGTGCATTGTCTTTGCGAGTTTGGTAATGTTGCAGATTGGTTATATCCGAAGCAACGTCCAAATGTCGGAAAAGCAGTTTGACGATGCTGTACAGAGGGGTCTTTTTCTGGCCATGCAATATCTGGAAGAAAAAGAGGCATTGGTGTATTTGTCGGAAACCTTGGGCGGCGGTTCATACGTGCTGGAAAGTAATTTGGATTCCGTAGCACTAAAAACCTACCCCCGGCTCAAGTTGTCGGATAAACATGGGTCGTCCAGCATGGAGCAGACAATATCTACCTTGCAGAAGCGCTTTCAACAGAATTTTTCCCGTTCCAAAACCATATTGGATCAGGCTGTGTTCCGTTGGTTGCGCGAGGTGAACAACAAGGAAATAGCCGAGCGGGTTGATTTTGATGAGTTGCAGACTATTTTACAACTTACGTTTGAAAATAACGGCATAAATCTCCCTTTTGAGTTTTCGGTTGTAGACAAGCAAGGCAACGAGATGTACCGCTCGGAACGGGTGCATACGCAGCATCCGAAGCAAAGGACAGCGAGCAATTATTTTTCAATGCAGTTTTTTCCACGCGAACAAGTCAACGTGCGGACTGCCTATTTGCATGTATGCTTTCCGACTCGGACGGAGGACTATTTCACGCATTCGATAAAACTGGTTTGTTCGTCTGTGGTCATGATGACCTTGGTGTTGGGCATCTTTATCGTAACGCTGGTCATCATTTTCAAACAAAAGAATATTAATGTGATGAAAAACGATTTCATCAACAATATGACGCATGAATTCAAAACACCCATATCTTCCATTTCGTTGGCATCTCAGATGTTGCAGGATGAAGGCGTGAGCAAGACACCCGAAACATTGAAATATATTTTCAACATTATTCGGGATGAAACGAAGCGTTTGAGCCTGCAGGTGGAAAAGGTTTTGCAAATGGCCATGTTTGAGCGTGACAAATCTACTTTGCAGTTGACCGAAATGCATATCAATGCATTAATTCAGGATATAGTAAAAACTTTTACCTTGAAAGTCAGGGGGAAAGGCGGCCGGATAACCATGCATTTGAAGGCTCAGAATGATTTTGTTCTGATAGATGAGGTGCATTTTACCAACGTGATTTATAACTTGATGGACAATGCCTTGAAATACTGTGACAAACCTTTGTTGCTGGAGGTGTATACCGCCAATGACAAGGAAGAGAATCTGCTGATTACGATTGAGGATAACGGTATTGGTATCAGTAAGGAAAATCAGAAACGTATTTTTGATAAATTTTATCGTGTTTCTACCGGAAATTTGCACAATGTGAAAGGTTTTGGCATGGGGCTTGCATACGTTAAAAAGATGGTGACGGCTCATAAAGGAACCATTAAGGTAGAAAGTGAATTGAATATAGGAACAAAATTTACAATACATTTACCAACCCTTAAAAACTACGAATTATGACAGATGAAAAAGTAAAAATTCTGCTTTGTGAAGATGACGAGAACTTGGGCATGTTGCTCAGGGAATACCTTCAGACCAAAGGTTATGATTGTGATCTGCAGCCGGATGGAGAAGCAGGTTATCGTGCATTTGCAAAGACCAAGTATGATTTGTGCATTCTGGATGTCATGTTGCCTAAAAAAGATGGTTTCACACTGGCATCCGATATCCGGTCTATCAATACAGAAATACCCATTGTCTTCCTTACGGCGAAATCGATGAAAGAAGACATTCTGCAAGGTTTTAAGATTGGTGCGGATGACTATTTGTCCAAACCGTTCAGCATGGAGGAATTACTTTACCGCATAGAATCCATCATGCGTCGTGTGCGCGGAAAACGCACCAAAGACATTATTGTCTATCATATCGGTGATTTTGTCTTCGATTCGCAAAAGCAGTTGCTGACCATAGGCGAGAAAGTAACCAAGTTGACAACCAAGGAATCGGAGTTGCTGACCTTGCTTGCCATCAATGCAAACAATATCTTGGAACGTAATTTCGCTTTGAAAACGATTTGGGTGGATGACAATTATTTCAACGCCCGCAGCATGGATGTGTATATTACCAAGTTGCGTAAACTGTTGAAGGATGACCCGAATGTGGGTATTATCAATATTCATGGTAAAGGTTACAAGCTTATTATGCCTAATGTAGAAGCATAGTGTGTCTGAATGATATGGGAATGGACAGGCGGACTCCGG
>CAYUYS010000035.1:0-1186 GCA_964449415.1 uncultured Paludibacteraceae bacterium
GTTTATCGAGCCCGCGTGCCTGCCGTTATTTGAAATAATGTGAAAAACCAAAGCTGATATACTCCTTGAATTGCAGTTTGGCTTTCTCGTCATCTGACGTGATCACCGTACTGTCGTAACGCGGATACAGACTGATGCGCGTTGTCAGGAAACGGTTTACGACAAAGTTGCATACGAGTTCCAGCTCCGTTTCTATTTGCGTATAGTTCGTATAGAAATAAAATTTGCTCACCAGCGATATTTCCTCTAATGGTTTCCAAGTGTATTCTATACGTATCGAGCTACCGAGATCGTGAAGCACACGTTGGTCCTCCTCCACACTGAAGTCCGTCTGATCCACACGCAAGGTATCGTGCACATATACATATTTATACGTCAGCGGCGACAGGACAATGGACAAATTGGAGTTCGGCTTGTAATCCATACCGGCGGACAGATTAAAGCGAAAGGGAGAAAAAAATGCCGTTGTGAGCTCCGTGGAGTTTACGCCATCATACGTATTGAACAGCTGGGTGATCAATTCGGCAGAAGCAGAATAGTAGAAATTGTTGAATGCCTTAATGCCCAACTTGCTGTATATTTTCAGCACATCATCGTTCGTGCTCAGCTGGTGAATCGTATCGCCCGCAACACTGTTGAATCCGGCACGCCATTCGGTCGTATTCTCCCACGTTATGTTTTTCTTGTTGTCATACTTAAGCGATCCGGTCAGAATCCCCAAAATGGCCGTATTGCTGTTGCCTCCCGCATACCAGTTTGCCGAAACATAGTTTTGGGAGAACTGCAGCAACGCACTGCCGGAGGCGACCCATTTCCGCAAAGCAATTTCTTTTACATGCAGCTGTTCATCTGCCTTACTCATATCAAACAGGACAGGTTCCGGCAATGCAACCCGCTCCCGATGAATGTGGTTTGCCCGGAAAGGCTGCGGATCGGGCAAGCGATCGAAGGTTGTCACATACACATGCATCATCGTTGTGGTTATCCGGCGGAAGGCTTCGGTACGCAAAGCCGCTATTTCACGGTTATGCTTAAACAAGTCTGCCGGCTTTTCATCCCTGTCAATCGGAAGCGCAAACGATGTGGCCTCTTGCCCGAAATACATTTTTCCAAAATTGACGGGAGGAACAAAATCGGTTTCCAGTTTCATGGGGCGAAGCACCAATTCGCCCAACAGCGGATGCGC
>CAYUYS010000035.1:1286-12727 GCA_964449415.1 uncultured Paludibacteraceae bacterium
TGCAACCGGATTTCCTCGCTGATCTTAATCGAGTCCAAGTAGCCTATGTGCATGGGAAACAAGGTTGTCGTGTCGTTCTTGATACGGGCCTGAACGATGGAATCCTGCCTTCTTTGTTCTGCCAACTCCTTTTCCGCCTGCTGAAGCGCAAGCTCTTCGCCCTGACGCTCAAGCATCTTATACAACATTTCCTCCAATGCTTGTTCGCTGTCAACCACTTGCAAAAGTTCCTCCGCCTTGATAGTGTCCGGCACGACAACCGCCGTATCCGACACAAGCGAATCATTTTTCAACTCACCGTTCAGCTGAACTTGCAATGAATCGACGGGTTGAGCAAAAGAAAACAGGCAAAACAACATCGTGTTGCCCAAAACACACCCAAACTTCAGCATTTTCATCAAAGCCCTTCCTTTCTGTCTTTCTGTTAGAATAAAAAACTGTGCAAAAGTACTAAAATACAGCCGAATCGGCAATTGCCATTTAGGAATTATTCAGAGCTGACAAACGGAATTGTTTACACCCCAAAGCAATTTGTGTTATTTAAGTATAACGCCACTTTTTTTTATGTTTAAAACAACACAACCACGTTTTTTTTCTTACTTTTGCGCTCCGAAATACAGAACCACCACGAATGAAAAATATTCGCAATTTTTGTATCATAGCGCATATTGACCACGGCAAAAGTACGCTGGCCGACCGGTTGCTGGAATACACCCATACCATACAATCAAAAGACCTACAGGCACAAGTGCTGGATGACATGGACTTGGAGCGTGAGCGCGGAATCACCATAAAAAGCCACGCCATTCAGATGCAGTACGAACTGCAAGGAGAGAATTACACCTTGAACCTGATTGACACGCCGGGACACGTTGATTTCTCTTACGAAGTTTCGCGCTCCATAGCCGCCTGCGAGGGTGCCCTGCTCATTGTCGATGCAACCCAAGGCATTCAGGCCCAGACCATTTCCAATCTGTACATGGCTATCGAACACGACCTTGAGATAATCCCTGTAATGAACAAAATGGACATGGACAGTGCCATGCCGGATGAAGTGGAAGACCAGATCATCGAACTGACGGGATGCAAACGCGAAAACATAATCCGTGCAAGCGGCAAAACCGGTCTTGGCGTGGAAGAAATCCTGCAGGCTATCGTAGAAAGAATACCGGCACCCCAGGGAAACCCGGAAGCACCACTGCAGTGCCTGATTTTCGATTCCGTATTCAATCCATTTCGGGGTATCATCGCATATTTCAAGATTGTAAACGGAACCATTCGCAGCGGCGACATGGTCAAGTTCGTCGCCACCGGCAAGGAATACGACGCGGATGAAATCGGTATACTCAAACTCGATATGGTGTCGCAACCGCAACTGTCGGCCGGCAATGTGGGCTATATCATTTCCGGAATAAAGACCTCCAAGGAAGTCAAGGTTGGCGATACCATCACGCACGTAAAAAGACCGTGCGAGCAAGCCATATCCGGCTTTGAAGAAGTCAAACCAATGGTTTTTGCCGGCGTCTACCCCATCGAAAATGAAGACTTTGAAGACCTGAGAAGTTCCATTGAGAAACTGCAGCTGAACGATGCTTCGCTGACATTTGAGCCGGAATCATCCGTTGCGCTTGGATTCGGTTTCCGATGCGGCTTTTTGGGCATGCTTCACATGGAAATCATTCAGGAAAGGTTAGACCGGGAATTTGGCATGAACGTCATAACAACCGTGCCTAACGTATCGTACAAAGTATACACAAAAAAGAACGAATGTCTCGAAGTACACAATCCGTCCGGACTGCCGGAAATAACCTTGATTGACCACATTGAAGAACCCTATATCCGCGCGTCGATTATCACGCGCAGCGAGTATATCGGTCCCATCATGACACTTTGCCTCGACAAGCGGGGAGAGCTTGTCAAGCAAGACTACATCTCCGGCGACCGCATGGAACTGTTGTTTGACATGCCATTGGGCGAGATTGTATTCGATTTTTACGACAAGCTGAAAAGCATTTCCAAAGGATATGCATCCTTCGACTATCACATGAACGGTTACCGTCCGTCCAAGCTGATTAAATTAGATATTCTGCTGAATGGCGAATCGGTAGATGCACTCTCGTCGTTGATTCACATAGACAACGCCATGGCCTTGGGGCGGCGCATGTGTGAAAAACTGAAGGAACTGATTCCCAGACAGCAGTTTGACATAGCTATCCAGGCAGCCATCGGTGCGAAAATCATCGCACGCGAAACGGTAAAAGCCGTAAGAAAGGATGTTACGGCCAAATGTTACGGAGGCGATGTGACGCGTAAGCGGAAATTGTTGGAAAAACAGAAAAGAGGGAAAAAAAGAATGAAACAAATCGGTTCCGTCGAAGTTCCGCAAAAGGCATTTCTGGCCGTGCTGAAATTAGACTGACAACCCGTTCGTACGGAATTTAGTTCACTAACCGCTCATACAACTTTTTGTCACACAAGACACCAAAAACAGTAAACTAAATTTATAAAGGAAAAAAATTATGGAAGAATTTGTAATGCCACTTTGGGCATTGATTCCATTCGGAATCATGTTGTTGACTATTGCAGTTGGCCCGCTCGTTGCCGAACATTGGTGGGAACACAACAGAAACAAGTTGATTGTCTCGCTCATTTTAGGCGTACCGACAGCCGTTTTTCTAATCAGACACGATCTGACAGACAAGCTGGAACATCAGCTCATTGGAGATTATCTCCCTTTCATCATCCTGCTCGGAGCGCTGTATGTGATTACCGGCGGAATTCATTTAAGCGGAGATATCAAAGCAAAACCAAGCGTAAACACGCTGTTTATCGGCATTGGCTACGTGCTGGCCTCCCTTATGGGAACCACCGGCGCGTCGATGTTGCTGATCCGCCCGCTCATCACCACAAACGAGCAACGTGCATACAAAGCACACACCGTTCTGTTCTTCATAGCGGCGGTTGCAAACTGCGGCGGTCTGCTCACACCGCTTGGCGATCCACCCTTGTTCCTGCTCTACCTGCGCGGTGCACAGTTCACCTGGTTCCTGCATCTGCTTCCGGAGTGGGCACTGACAGGCTTTATCCTGATTGGTCTGTATTACTTGGTTGACAGGTATTACTACAACAAAGAACATTGGGTTAACCTCTCGGCCGACACACGCGAGATCACCCCGCTCCGCTTGGGCGGAAGCATCAATCTGATTTACTTGTTGGGCGTTGTGTTTTCCGTTGCATTTATCAACAAGGAATTTATCCCGCAAATGGGAAATGAAAACGCCACGATTTGGCTGAAAAACCTGCGCGAAATAGTATTGCTCTCGCTGATAGGCTTGTCGCTCTATACGACAAAAAAGAAAGTGCGCGAACTGAACAAATTCTCCTGGGGACCCATTTTTGAAGTTGCGGTTGTTTTCTTGGGTATATTCACCACCATGGCTCCCGCACTCATCTATTTGGAAGCCAATGCCAAAGAGTTCGGACTTACCGCACCCTGGCAATTTTATTACAGCACAGGCCTGCTCAGCTCCTTCCTGGACAATGCTCCTACGGCTTTGGCCTTCCACGGCGTAGCCTCCGGACTGCCTGAATCCATCGCTGCCGCAAGTGCAAACATCGGCAGTAACGGCATATTCACTTTCAATGGTGCAGATATTCCGTTTGTTGCCGGCATTCCGGAAATCCTCCTGAAAGCCATTTCCATAGGTGCCGTATTCTTTGGTTCCATGACATATATTGGTAACGGCCCCAACTTCATGGTAAAAGCCATTGCAGAAGAAAACGGCATCAAGATGCCGAGCTTCTTCGGATACATGTTCAAATTCTCGCTGATCGTGCTGTTGCCGACATATATCATTGTACAACTAATCTTCATTCACGCCTAACAGACAGATAGAACGGGAAATACGCAAAAGCACATAATACTTTGCATTTTTCCCGTTCTGCTTTATTCAAGTGGGGAACATCGGAAAAGACAGGGAATTCAAACGTATCGGATATGCCTTGTATATCCCATGCGGTATTGTTCTGGCGTTGGTGCTGTGTTTTTTGCTTGAAAAAGGAATGGGCTGGGACTTTACACATGGCGGTGTGTTTCCGCGACAAGCTAAAGGCCTGACAGGGATTGTTTTGCATGGCTTCATTCATGCCAATTGGCATCATTTGTTCAACAATTGTTTGTCTTTGCTTGTTTTGAGTTCTTTTTTATGCTACTTTTACACCCCGTTAGATGTAAAGATCTTGTTACTTTCCTATATAGGAAGCGGCATTTTGTTATGGCTTATTGGACGACCGTGCTGGCATATCGGCATTAGCGGACTGGTTTATGCATTGTGTTTCTTCTTGTTTTTCAGCGGAATCTTCCGCAGGCACATTCCATTGATAGCCGTATCGTTGGCTGTTGTCTTCATATACGGACATATTGTCTGGCACATGTTCCCATGGCTGCAAAATGATCCGGTATCTTGGGAAGGACATCTGAGCGGCGGAATTGCAGGTACGGTAATCGCCATCTGCTACAGAAACAAAGGGCCACAAAAGCCCCGCATGGAAGAAGAAGAAGAGGAAGAGGAAAATGATTTTGATGAAAATAATGAAAATATAACCAAGAATAGAAACTTATAACCACACAAAAACAAAGACATGGACAAGAACACCTCAAAAGACACAAACAAGGAAAATCGACACGAACTGAACCTGTGGGAACTGATAATCTATTTCTGCAGAGGAATAAAAAAAGCCTGCATAGGTCTTGGAAACATCTGCGGAAAAATGTTGCAACTGACCTACCAACATTGTATTGTGGTTATCATCACTCTGTTGTTGGGATTTGGTGCGGGGCTGTATTTTTCACGGCCGGAAGCCCGGTATTACGAAGCCGGTGCCATGGCATGGCTAAACGGCCCATCTCCGCAAATGATCAAACAAATAAGCAAACAAGTGGAACTGGCTTTTCCAAAAGCAATGTCGGAAGGTTTGTCGCTGGCAAACCTGTTGGGCATTCCTGATGACGTGGCACACAACATCAGAAAAATAGAGTCTTTCTATGTCATCGATTTCCTGAGCGACAGCACAGCCGACGTAATAGATTTTAAGGGCAAACATTCACCGGAAGACACCATAAATGTCATTTCACCCAACCATTTGTATTTCAGAATACAAACCAAAAAAGTAGAACAACTGCCCATATATGAAAAGGCGTTCTTGAACTATTTGAATACAAACCCCAACGTGGTTACAATATACGAGAAATACAACGCCAATCAGGAAAGACTAAAACAAGTACAAGAAACAGAATTACAACGCTTGGACAGCTTGGAACACATGACTTACCTCCAGCAGCCCCCACAGTCGCTGCAGATCCGTGCCGGCTATAGAGATTTCCTGATAGGCGAACAACGGACGCAAATGTTGTACAAACACATAGAGCGTGTTCTGGTGGCTCAGCAGAAATCCATACCCTACTCCACTTTGTGCACAGCGCCGGTAGTATTGCTAGACCACTTCACCGCTGTTCCAAAAGCTGTGAACAATCGTCCCAAATTATGCATAATAGGGATATGCGGAGGCTATGTAATCGGGCTGCTGATAGCATTATGCATAAACCGTTGGAAGAAAATCATTGACTATTTGCGCCAAAAATAAAGGCTCCATGAACAAACGGCTGAAGAATTTCAAATATGCATGGAACGGCATAATAAAAGCCATAAAAAGTGAGCGTAACCTGCAGATTCATTTGGCGTTTGTTGTTGCAGTCGTTGTTTGCGGCCTTTTTTTCCATATCAGCCGTGCGGAATGGCTTGCGTGCATAATCTGTTTCGGCTTGGTAATCAGCGCAGAATTGTTCAACACGGCCATAGAAACCATAGTCAACATGGTATCGCCGGAAAGGCAGTCCATGGCGGGCAGAGCCAAAGACATTGCTGCCGGTGCCGTATTGGCGGCAGCCATATTTGCTGCAATAACCGGTTTTATCATATTCTTGCCCAAACTTGCGATACTTTTCAAGGCCGGCTGAGCCACATACCGACATGAATGCATTCCAATATCTGTTAGGACTATTTTATCCGAACTTATGCCTGTGCTGTAGCGAAAGCTTGAACGCACAAGAGAAGCTTATCTGCACCAAATGCTTGAGCGAAATACCAAAAACCGATCTGCATCTGCATGCAGACAATTACATAGAACAACGTTTCTGGGGCAAAGTACGCGTCGAAAAAGCCACTGCCTTTTTCTTTTTTGAGAAAGGTTCCAAATACCAGCATTTACTGCACCTGCTGAAATACAAGGGACACAAAGAAATCGGCACTATACTGGGACGCCATGCAGCTGCCGACTTGCTGACTGCCGGTACATTTCAGGACATAGACATGATTATTCCCGTGCCGCTGCATCCCAAAAAATTCCAGCAACGCGGCTACAATCAAAGCGAATACATCGCGCAAGGATTAAGCATGATACTCGGCAAACCATGCGACACAGCTCACTTGTATCGTGCCAAAGAAAACCCCACACAAACAAAGAAATCCGTATATGAACGCTATCAAAACACATTAGGCATATTTGCCGTCCGCAACCCGGAAGAGCTGGAAAACAAACACATTCTGATTGTGGACGATGTGCTCACAACAGGTTCCACGCTGGAGAACTGTATTTGCGAGCTGCAGAAAATACCCAACGTCCGAACCAGTATCTTTACGCTGGCCGTAGCATAAACATTTTTACATTTTCTTATAATGCCGGAGTAAAAAAAAGCAGTATATTTGCGTGCAATTATAATAATCCTACAAATCATAATTGTTTATGTCATTTATTGCTGATAAAGTCCGTATGGAAGGACTTACCTTTGACGATGTATTGTTGATACCCGCCTATTCCGAGGTTTTGCCGCGCGCCATTAATCTTACCACCCGTTTTTCCAGAAACATCCAGCTAAATATCCCGTTTGTGACCGCAGCGATGGACACAGTTACGGAGGCCAAAATGGCCATAGCCATTGCCCGCGAAGGAGGCATTGGAGTCATACACAAAAACATGACCATCAACGAACAAGCCAAACAGGTGGAAATGGTAAAACGAGCCGAAAACGGCATGATTTCCAATCCGATCACCATTCTCCAAGATAAAACCGTTGCTGATGCGCTTAGTTTGATGGCCGAATACAAAATCGGCGGCATTCCGGTAGTAGACGACCAAGGCAAGTTGGTCGGGATAGTAACCAACCGTGACCTGCGTTTTGAACGTCTCGTATCCAAACGCATTAGCGAAGTGATGACCAAGGAAAATCTGGTAACCACCTCGCGCTCTACCAACTTGGAAGAAGCGGCCGAAATCCTGCAACAACACAAGATAGAGAAACTACCGGTTGTGGACAACAAAGGCAAATTGCTCGGGCTCATCACATACAAGGATATCACGAAAGCCAAAGACAAACCGGTTGCGTGCAAGGACGCACAAGGTCGTTTGCGCGTTGCGGCCGGTGTCGGTGTCACCAACGATACCTTGGAGCGTGTGGCCGCATTGGTGGCCGCCGGCGCAGATGCTATCGTGATTGATACCGCCCACGGACATTCAAAAGGCGTATTGGACATGGTCAAAGCGGTAAAGACACAATATCCGGCAACCGAAGTCGTGGTCGGCAATATCGCTACAGGCGAAGCGGCAAAAGCCTTGGTTGCCGCCGGCGCAGATGGTGTCAAAGTGGGCATTGGCCCGGGCTCTATCTGTACGACACGGGTCATTGCCGGCGTTGGCGTTCCCCAACTTTCTGCCATTTACGAAGTATCCAAAGCATTGGAAGGAACCGATATTCCACTGATTGCCGATGGCGGAATCCGCTATTCGGGCGATGTAGTCAAGGCATTGGCCGCGGGAGCTCACTCCGTCATGATTGGCTCCTTGGTGGCCGGCACGGAAGAAAGTCCCGGAGAAACAATTATTTTCAACGGCCGGAAATTCAAGTCCTATCGCGGAATGGGCTCGTTGGAAGCCATGGAAAACGGTTCAAAGGATCGTTATTTCCAAGCCGGAGAATCGGATATCAAGAAACTGGTACCCGAAGGTATCGCCGCCAGAGTTCCCTATAAAGGAACTCTGTATGAAGTCATCTACCAACTGACCGGCGGCCTGCGTTCCGGCATGGGTTATTGTGGTGCGCCCAACATCGACGTGCTGCATCATGCGCAATTCGTGCGCATAACCAACGCCGGAGTAACGGAAAGCCATCCGCACGATGTCACGATAACACGCGAAGCACCCAATTACTCAAGAGGAGAAAACTAAAACCATTTTGTAATAAAGATATGAGTAAAAAAGGAATTATCATAGGCTTAGCCGGTTTATTAGGCGGAACAAGCCTTTGTTACGCCGGAAATACGGAAGATCCCGTCTTGTTGACCATTGACGGTCAGCCCGTATATCAGTCTGAATTTGAGTACATCTACTACAAAAACAACACGACAGATGCCATCGATCCGAAGAGTATAGATGAATACATGGAGATGTTCATCAATTTCAAACTGAAAGTTGTCGAAGCCGAGGCACAAGGATTGGATACCACAAGTGCGTTCGTCAAGGAGCTGTCCGGCTACAGGAGGCAGCTGACAAGGCCCTACCTGACAGACGAAGCGGCCATCGATTCGCTGGTAAGGGAGGCCTATCAGCGCAAGTTGACCGATGTGGAAATGACACATATCGCCCTGCAGGTTCCGCACAATGCAACTGAGGCAGACACATTGGCCGTTTACGAAAAAGCGCTGCTGGCCAAACAGCGTGTTACCACAGGTATCCCGGTCGAGAAAGGCAGAAAAACCGTACAGGAACCGGAAGCGTTTGATGCCGTTGCCAGGGAAATGTCTGACGACCCGAGCGCTGCACAAAATGGCGGTTATTACGGTTGGGTTGCGCCCTTCCGCATCGTGTACCCACTCGAGAATGTCGTTTACACAACGCCCATAGGCGAAGTTTCGGACCCGGTACGCAGTCCGTTCGGATACCACATCGTCAAAACCTTGGCCAAACGCCCGAGCCCCGGCGAAATATCGGTGTCCCATATCGTGATAATGGCATCGAAAAACGATGAAATACAGAGCATGACGGCAAAACAAAAAATAGATTCCATTTATCAATGCGTCATGAACGGCGAAGACTTTGCCGAACTGGCCAAAAAGTGTTCGGAAGACAGAGGAACGGCTTCTCGGGGAGGTGCCCTGCCCTGGTTCGGCACCGGACAAATGATTCCTGAATTTGCCGACGCGGCATTTGCCCTGAAAGAAAAAGGCGACATATCCGAACCGGTACGCTCCGCCTTCGGATGGCATATCATCAAACTCAACGACAAGCGAGCCATTGCCCCGTTCGACGAACAGAAAGACGACCTGCGGCGCAGTGTAGAACGCGATGGACGCATACAAGTTGCGCAACAGTCGTTCATCAACAAACTGAAAAAAGCCTACGGCTTTCGTGTGGAGGAAGAAAATCTGGCTGACTTTTACGAACTGGCCAAACAGCACGCACCCGGCGACCCCGTTTTCAAACAGGAAGCCGGCAAGCTAAGCAAACCCTTGTTCAGTTTTGCCGACAAGAACTATTCGCAAGCCGATTTTGCCGCCTATCTGTCACAATATCCGGTTTCAAACCAGACCATACCGGGCAGTATCATACAGGAAAAGTTCGATGCATTTGTTGCGCGGGAATTGACCCAATACGAAGACAGCCAGTTGGAAAACAAATACACGGATTTCAGAAACCTGATCCGTGAATACCATGATGGCATTCTGTTGTTCGAAATCAGTAACCATGAAGTATGGGAACGGGCCTCCACCGATACGGAAGGCATTACCAATTTCTTTGAACAAAACCGGAAAAACTATGCATGGGACAAGCCTCGTTACAAAGGATACATTGTTTACTGCAAGGACAACGACACATACAAAGCTGCGCGTGCCATGGCCAAAAAAGCAACCGGCAACTCCATGGAAAGTTATCTGACACGCCGCCTGAACGACAGCATACAATATGTGCGGGTTGAAACCGGCCTTTATGTGCAGGGCGACCATCCGGCCATTGACAAATATGTGTTCAAGACAGGAAGTTTTGAACCGTCGGAAGAATATCCGTATGTATTTGTCGGTGGCAAGCTCTTGAAGACGCTGCCGGAATCCTATCAGGATGTCAGAGGCTCCGTAACTGCCGATTACCAGGATTTCCTGGAACAAAATTGGATAACGGAACTGCGTAAGAAACACCATGTGGTCATTAACGAGGAAACTTTTGAGCTGTTAAAACAAAAAGAACCGTAACCTAATCCTGAAAATTCCCTTTATCCCAAGTGGTAGAGGGAATTTTTGTCAAATCATAAGCCATGAATACGCTATACATCAAAACCGAAGTGCAGGAATGTTCCTACGAAGAATTGACTCCGAACGACAGACAGCTGGTAGATGAAGCCAAGCGGCAAGTAAAAAAAGCCTACGCGCCCTATTCCAACTTCCATGTCGGTGCAGCCATCCGGCTGGGAAATGGACGGATTGTAGCCGGCAGCAATCAGGAAAATGCAGCTTATCCGTCCGGCTTGTGTGCCGAACGCACGACCATGTTTTATGCCAATGCCCAATATCCGGACACACCGGTTACGGCAATTGCCATTGCCGCCTTCAGCCAAGGAGACTTTACGGAAGAGCCCGTATCGCCTTGCGGGGCGTGCCGGCAGGCGCTCTTGGAGCCGGAAATACGCTTCAAGACAGACATCAAAGTCATCCTGTACGGCAAACGTTGCATTTATATCCTTCAGAGCATAAAAAGTTTGCTGCCGTTCTGTTTCGGAAAGGAAAGTCTGGACCCCAATGAATAAAAAATAAGCATTCCGTGATGATATGTACAAAAAAGTACGTAAATTGCGGACGAAAACCCAAAAACCAACAGCCAAATGGATAAAGTTAAAATCAAACTGGAATATCCATTGCGTTATGCGGCACTGAATTCGCTCTGGAACAGCATCAGTTCGTCCTTCGGACTGTGCGAATGGTTTGCCGACTCTATTTCGGTAGAAGATGACCGCTATGTTTTTTCGTGGAACGGGCACGAGCAGGCTGCCAGGCTCACACATATCAAGCATAGCGAGTACATCCGCTTTCAATGGGAAGAAGATGCCGGCACGGATTACTTTTTCGAGATGCGTATCACCATGATCGAACTCACCGGAGATGTCGTACTGGTCATTACCGACTTTGCAGACCCCACCGACAGAGATGATACCATCATGCTGTGGAACCGTAACATTGAACAGCTCAAACAGCGGTTACGCCTGTAGGCCGTCGTCCTCGTTCCCGTGCACATCCGGCGGCCGCATATCCGGCCGGCCATCCCTCCGACAGCTCTGCAAAAGCCCGTTTTGCATCCAAATCTCAAAATAGCATACGTTGGTTATCAGAAAGTTCGCCAAT
>CAYUYS010000036.1:0-12669 GCA_964449415.1 uncultured Paludibacteraceae bacterium
CACCGAAACTTTAGATAGGTTTTTGTTGATATAACCGAAAAAAAATGTACTTTTGCAGGCGAATTCACCAAAAACATATCAAAAGTATATGAAGAAGCATAATTTTAATGCAGGACCTTCCATCCTGCCGCGCGAAGTGATTGAAAAGACAGCACAAGCCGTCCTCGACTTCCAGAACGACGGTTTGTCAATTCTTGAAATCAGCCACAGGGCAAAAAATTTCCAGCCGATTGTTGAGGAGGCAGTCGCCTTGTTCAAGGAATTGCTCAACATTCCGGATGGCTATTCAGTTATTTTCTTGGGCGGAGGCGCGAGTATGCAGTTCTGCATGGTTCCATTCAATTTGTTTGAAAAAAAAGCCGCATATTTGAACACGGGTGCCTGGGCCAAAAAAGCCATGAAGGAAGCCAAAGGCTTCGGCGAAGTGGTTGAAGTGGCCTCATCCGCCGATGCAAACTACACCTTCATCCCGAAAGATTTCACGATTCCCGCCGATGCAGATTATTTCCACATCACCACAAACAACACCATATACGGCACGGAACTGCTGAAAGACCTGGATTCGCCGGTGCCATTGGTAGCCGACATGTCATCCGACATTTTCTCGCGGCCGGTTGACGTAAGCAAATACGGCATCATATACGGCGGCGCCCAGAAAAACCTGGCTCCGGCCGGCGTTACGTTCGTCATTATCCGCAACGATATTTTGGGCAAGGTGAGCCGTCATATCCCGAGCATGCTCGACTACCGGACACATATCGACAACGGCTCCATGTTCAACACGCCGCCCGTATTGCCTATCTACGCCGCATTGGAAACGCTGCGCTGGCTCAAAGCCAACGGCGGCCTTGCCGGAGCGGAAAAACGCAACATAGCCAAAGCCGAATTGCTTTACAACGCCATTGACAACAGCAAAATGTTTGTCGGCACAGCCCGTAAGGAAGACCGCTCGCGCATGAACATCTGCTTTGTCATGAAAGAAGAATACAAACAACTGGAAAGCGACTTTATCACCTTTGCCACCGGCAAGGGCATGGTCGGCATAAAAGGGCATCGTTCGGTAGGAGGCTTCCGCGCTTCGTGCTACAACGCATTGCCCATTGAGAGCGTGCAGGCCCTGATTGATTGCATGCACGAATTTGAACAACTACATGCTTAAAACAAACACACAAAGCCACGTAAAATATGAAAATCTTAGTCGCTACAGAAAAGCCATTTGCCAAAATTGCCGTGGATGGTATCCGTAAGGAAATCGAAGCCGCCGGTTTTGAGTTGGCGTTGCTGGAAAAATATACGGACAAAAAACAATTGTTGGATGCCATTGCCGATGCCAACGCGGTCATTATCCGTTCGGACATTATCGATGCGGAAGTAATCGGCGCAGCCAAAGCACTGAAGATTATCGTACGCGCCGGTGCCGGTTACGACAACGTCGACTTGAAAGCCGCGACAGCAGCCGGCATTTGCGTCATGAATACGCCGGGCCAAAACTCCAACGCCGTAGCCGAATTAGTATTCGGTTTGCTGGTGTTCGGCGTGCGTAATTTCTACAACGGCACATCGGGCACGGAATTGAAAGGCAAGCGCATAGGCATACACGCCTACGGCAACGTCGGGCGCAATGTGGCCCGCATAGCCAAAGGTTTCGGCATGGAAATTTCCGCATACGATGCCTATTGCCCGGCCGAAGTTATGGAAAAAGACGGCGTGAAAGTATTCGGCTCCGTTGAGGAACTGTATGCCAACAACGATATCGTTTCCTTGCACATTCCGGCAACAGCCGAGACGAAAAACTCCATCAACCCGGCCCTGCTGGCACGGATGCCCAAAGGGGCCATTCTGGTGAACACCGCACGCAAGGAAGTGATTGATGAAGCCGGCATCGAACAGTTTATGGCCGAGCGCACCGACTTCAAATACATGACCGACATCACGCCGGGCAACCATGCCGCCATGAGTGAAAAGTTTGCCGGACGCTACTTCTCAACACCGAAGAAAATGGGTGCGCAAACCGCCGAAGCAAACATCAATGCCGGCATTGCCGCAGCAAAGCAAATAGTTGATTTTCTGGTGAACGGAAATGAGAAATTCAAAGTGAATTAAGCCTATCAACAAAGTCGCGGAAAAACGTACGATAACACAAAGTTATGTACGTTTTTTTTTGTTTGGCATGTTTCAGATTTTCACTACTTTTGCTGCTCCGAATCTTGTTCGGACGAATGAGAAACATGGAACTCCTTATCAACACAATAGGATATGCAGCCGGCGTATGCATGGCTGTTTCACAGTTTCCACAAGCATGGCTCGTTTACAAAACCGGACGGACGGAAAGCATTTCACTGCTTATGTTTTCCATCCTGACCGGCGGCGTGTTCTGCTGGTTTCTGTACGGCGTTTTATCCTCAACTACAGTTATCTGGCTGACCAATGGCATTTGCCTGATGCCTTCATTTTACGTGCTTTACAAATGCATACGCAACCGAAGAAACAAAAACAACTTACTTTAAAACAGCATACCGTTTTTTTAAGAAATGAAAAAGATTTTGATTCTGAATGGCCCAAACCTGAATTTGCTGGGCAAGCGCGAGCCGGAAATTTACGGGAATCTTTGCTTTGAAACCTACCTGAAAGAATTACGCACCGAATTTGGGCAACATACGGACATTTCATATTTCCAAAGCAACCACGAAGGGGAAATAATAGACAAACTGCATGAGGCAGGCTTCGAATACGATGGCATTGTATTGAACGCCGGAGCCTATACGCACACGTCCGTTGCCATAGCGGATGCGATAAAAGCCATCTCTGCGCCTGTGGTCGAAGTGCACATCAGCAACGTACATGCACGGGAAGAATTTCGCCGGCATTCATATCTGAGTCCCGCATGCAAAGGCGTTATATGCGGATTTGGGTTCATGTCCTACAAGTTAGCCATCAGCGCACTGCTCGAAAAATGAAGGCAGCCTGCCCGTTTACAAAAATCTTGTCACAATTGTCCAACAGATGCTTAAGTTCCGAATAAGGATTATGAAAAAGAGTGTTTACCTATCTGTGTTGTTTTGGATATTTACAACCGCTGCATTTTCCCAATACACCGTCAGAGGTGTCCTGCTTGACGGAAAAACCCGTACGCCGATTGATTTCGCGAATGTGTCGCTCTACAAAACGAATGAAAACGTTCCGCTTACCGGAGAAAGTACCGATGGAAACGGAAGTTTCGAACTGAAAAACATTGCAAACGGCACATACAAAATCGTATTTTCCTTTATCGGATATACGGAAAAGGAACAGACCGTCACCGTAGAAGGCAAGGCCGTGAATTTGGGCAAAATTTATCTGCACGAAGACAACCAGGTATTACAGGAAGTGGAGGTGGTTGCCCAAGGCACAACCATGCGTTTTGAATTGGACAGAAAAGTGTTCTCGGTAGACCAGAACATAGCGTCGGCCGGCGGAGCGGCAACGGATGTGTTGGAAAACATTCCTTCCGTTGAAGTTGACAACGAAGGCAACATATCGCTGCGCAACAACGAGAACGTTGAAATCTGGATAAACGGGAAACCATCCGGCCTGAGCGCCGAAAACCGCGCGCAGATATTGCAGCAGTTACCCGCCGAAAACATTGAGGAAATAGAAATCATAACCAACCCGTCGGCCAAATACAGCCCGGAAGGAACAGCCGGCGTGATCAATCTGGTCATGAAGAAGAACCGCAAAGGAGGCTACTACGGCAGTGCAAATGCGGGTATTTTATATCCGTGGGGAGATATTCCCGGAGGTATGGCGGGCATCAACTTCAACTACAGCAAAGGCATTGTAGATGCCTATGTGAACGTCGGCTACCGGCAGATGCGGGCCGTAGGCACCAGCATGAGCGACCGATACAACTATTCCACAGATACAACACGTCTTTATCAGACGGGCGAGAGCAACCGTGTCAGGAGCGGCATATTCACACGCGCCGGCATTGACATTCGCGTCACGGACAACAGTTCCATTGGTTTTTCCGGCTTTGGCATGTTTGCAAACAAAAGCAGCGAAAACAGCAATATCCACTATTGGCTCACGGAGTTTCCGGATGAGACAACCTTACGCGATTATGAACGGCAGGAAACAACAACCGGCCGACGACCGAACTACAATTTCTCGCTCGACTACACTATCGACTTCACGAAAGCCCACAACCTGTTTGTCAGCGCCTCAACACGGAATTTTACGAACAACAACGTTTCCATATATACGCAGTATAACCTGGCCGACGGAACATCGGAACTGGAAAACAGTCAGGAACAATACAGCAACGGAAACAACAACACCTGGGAGTTCAAAGCCGACTACACATACAAGATAACGGAAAAAAGCCGACTGGAAGCCGGTTGGGAAACCACACTGCAACACAACACCAGCACTTCGAGCGCCATAGACCGCACAACCGGCGAAGAAATAAGCGCATACAGAGACAAATTTGAATACAACGAACAACGGCATGCCGCATACGTGACATACGGCAACCGCTTCTTCGGCAAATTGAGCGCACAAGTCGGTGTGCGCGCCGAATACATGTTGCGCCAAACGGCCACAATGGATGTACCCAACGAGCCCAAAACTTACCTGCAATTGTTTCCAAGCGCATATTTATCCTACGTTTTGCCCCAAGAAGATGAAATCCAGCTAAACTACACCCGACGCATAGACCGCCCGCGAGGAAGACAGATAAATCCGTTCCGGGATTTTTCCGATTCCACCAACATCTCTTACGGAAACGGCGACCTGCTGCCGGAGTTCTCATCGGCACTGGAACTGAATTACTTGAAAACTTGGGAAAGCGGCCAGACACTCTCCGGGGGACTGTTCTATCGTTTCACAGACAACGTGATACAAAATGTGCGGTATGTGAACGACGATGGTGTCATGGAAAATACATACATTAACGTGTCGCAATCGCAACGCTTGGGCATCGAACTGATTGCCAAAAACCGTCTGTTCAATGACTTTCTGCAACTGACAACCTCCATAAGCGGCTACTACAGCACAATGGATGAGGCAGAATATACTTTCAACGATGCGACAACCATTTATATAGAAGGGCAGCAGAATTTCGCATGGACTGCGCGCATCAATGCCATGATGATGTTCGGCAACAACTTTTCCGGGCAAATCACCGGGCGCTATTCCTCGCCGCAATTGGTCATACAAGGCAAAACCACACACATGTATGCCATTGACTTGGGTTTGCGTAAAACATTCTTCGACAGGAGATTAGGCCTCAATTTTTCCATAAGGGACATCCTGAACTCGCGCAACCGCAGCAGCGAACGCTGGGGAGACAACTTCTATCAGATTTCCACAAACCAGTTTATGGGCAGACACCTGAACCTGATGCTGACCTACAATTTCGGGAACATGACACCCAAAGCAGACCGGGATACAAGAGGTTCGGATGACAGCGATATGGAAACAAGTTTCGATTAATGCTAGAAAAATATCACATCATACTCGGTTCGCAATCGCCGCGGCGCAACGAATTGTTGGCGCGGCTTGACATACCGTTTACCTGCCAAGTTATCGAAACGGAAGAAATCTATCCCGCAGAGTTGCGCGGAGCGGAGATTCCCATATACCTGGCCAAACAGAAAGCCGCCGCATTTGAGCCGCTACCGGATGACAAAACGTTGTTAATCACTGCCGACACCATTGTCTGGCTCGACGGGCAGGTGTTGGGCAAGCCGCATACCCCGGCCGAAGCCGGAGACATGCTGCATCTGCTTTCCGGCAAGACACATCAGGTCTACACGGGCGTCTGCCTGACAAGCCGGCAAAAACAAAAAACGTTCTCGGCCTGCTCCGACGTGACCTTTTCCACACTCTCCGATGCAGAAATCGACTATTACGTGGCGAAATACCAACCGCTTGACAAGGCCGGTGCTTACGGCATTCAGGAATGGATAGGCTGCATCGGTGTGGAAAAAATAAATGGTTCGTATTTTAACGTGATGGGCCTGCCCGTACAAAAACTCTATCAGGAACTGAAACGATTCTAACAAAAACACTTGTGTTTGCAGCGTTTGCGTGCTTTTATCAGAAAGATAGGCAAAAGCAAAACCAACACGCAATTATACAAGGATTTTTTCTTACTTTTGTGCCGTTTTTCAGAAACATTTCTTGACAATAAATTTCTGCAGATGATACAGCAAAACAATCCGGCTTCGTTACGGCTCGAAAACGGAGTCATATTCCAAGGGAAATCATTCGGCTATGAACAATCGGTCGCCGGCGAGGTGGTTTTCAACACAGCCATGACCGGCTATCCGGAAAGCCTCACCGACCCTTCCTACTCGGGACAGATTCTGGTTCTGACGTATCCGCTAATTGGAAATTACGGTGTCCCCGTCGACCAAATCAAAAATGAAATCTCCATGTTCTATGAGTCGGAAAAAATTCACGTTCGCGGTGTAATTATTTCCGACTATTCGTTTGAATACAGTCACTGGAACGCTGCCAAAAGCCTGTCCGACTGGCTGAAAGAACAGAAAATAGTCGGCATGTACGGCGTGGACACACGGGAAATAACCCGCATGCTACGGGAACAAGGCTCCATGAACGGCTGCCTGCAAATGGATTCGGATGCTCCCATCCCGTTCGATGACCCGAACGCGGTCAATCAGGTAGATGTCGTTTCCTGCAAGGAGATTATCCGCTACGGAAACGGCCGCAAAACAGTGCTCTTGGTCGATTGCGGTGTCAAGCACAACATTCTGCGCTGCCTGCTCAAACGCGATGTAACCATCGTGCGCGTGCCGTGGAACTACGATTTCAGCACGCTGCAATACGACGGGCTGTTCATTTCCAACGGGCCGGGAAATCCCGACTTCTGCGAGGAAACTGTTGCGCACATACGCGCAGCCATGAACGGCGACAAACCCATTTTCGGCATTTGCATGGGCAACCAGCTCCTGAGCAAGGCCGGCGGCGCGAAAATCTACAAACTGAAATACGGCCACCGCGGCCACAACCAACCCGTACGGATGCGCAACAGCAACCGATGTTTCATAACGAGCCAGAACCACGGTTTCGCCGTCGACGACAAAACACTCGGCAGTGAATGGGAACCGCTGTTCGTGAACATGAACGACGGAACAAACGAAGGCATACGCCACAAAACGAAACCGTTCTTTTCCGCGCAGTTCCATCCGGAAGCATCCAGCGGCCCTACCGACACGGAATTCCTTTTCGACACTTTCGTAAAACTCATGTACTGACAACCCAATAAACAGACTTTTATGTTATTACTGAACGATAGTTCCACACCTGCCGCCGAGATGAACATGCCGAAAAAAGTGCTTTTGCTCGGTTCGGGCGCACTGAAAATAGGCGAAGCCGGCGAGTTTGACTATTCCGGCTCGCAAGCCCTGAAAGCCTTGAAGGAAGAAGGCATTTTCACCATACTGATAAACCCGAACATAGCCACCGTACAGACATCCGAAGGCGTGGCCGACAAAATATATTTCCTGCCCGTAACACCGTTTTTCGTGGAAAAAGTCATCCAAAAAGAGCAGCCGGATGCCATCCTGCTGGCCTTCGGCGGACAAACCGCGCTGAACTGCGGCGTTGCGCTCTACCAGTCGGGCGTGCTGGAAAAATACAAGGTGCGCGTGCTGGGAACGCCCGTGCAGGCCATTATCGACACGGAAGACCGCGAATTGTTCGTGCGCAAACTGGACGAAATACAGGTAAAAACCATCAAGAGCCAGGCCGTGGAAACCGTGGAAGACGCGCGCCGCGCAGCGGCCGAGCTGGGCTACCCGGTCATCATACGCGCTGCATACGCGCTGGGCGGATTGGGCTCCGGCTTTTGCGACAACGAGCAGGAACTGAACACGCTTGCCGAAAAAGCGTTTGCGTTTTCGCCGCAGGTGCTGATTGAAAAAAGCCTGAAAGGATGGAAAGAAATCGAATACGAAGTGGTGCGCGACCGTTTTGACAACTGCATCACGGTGTGCAACATGGAAAATTTCGACCCGCTCGGCATACACACGGGCGAAAGCATCGTGGTTGCGCCGTCGCAGACGCTCACCAACAACGAATACCACAAGCTGCGCGAACTGGCTATCCACATCGTCCGCCATATCGGCATTGTGGGTGAATGTAACGTGCAATATGCCTTCGACCCCAACAGCGAAGATTACCGCGTCATCGAGGTCAACGCGCGGCTGAGCCGTTCATCGGCACTGGCAAGCAAAGCCACGGGTTATCCGCTGGCCTTCGTGGCCGCCAAACTCGGATTGGGTTACGGCCTGTTCGACCTGAAAAACTCGGTAACGAAAGTAACTTCCGCCTTTTTCGAGCCGGCACTCGACTACGTGGTCTGCAAAATACCGCGTTGGGATTTGGGCAAGTTCCGGGGCGTAGACCGTGAATTAGGTTCCAGCATGAAATCGGTCGGCGAGGTCATGGCCATAGGCCGCACGTTCGAAGAAGCTCTCCAGAAAGGCATACGCATGATTGAGCAAGGCATGCACGGCTTTGTCGGCAACCGCGAACTGGAAATCCCGGACATTGACAAGGCACTGCACGAGCCCACAGACAAACGCATTTTCGTGATCAGCAAAGCCATGCGCGCCGGTTACACCATAGACCAAATACACGACCTGACCAAAATAGACCGCTGGTTTTTGCAACGGCTCATGCACATTGTACACACCATGCAGGCTTTGGAAAAGCCGGCCCTCGATACGCCCGACATGGATGCCGCCGGCATCGACCCGGAACTGATACGTACGGCCAAGCAACAGGGATTCTCCGACTTCCAGATTGCGCGGGCGCTGAGATTGGAACAGCTCACAACGTCCGAGGAAGCAACACGCATCATACGCCAATGGCGGAAAGCACACGGCATAACCCCCGTGGTGAAGCAAATAGACACGCTGGCCGCCGAATATCCGGCACAGACCAACTACCTGTATCTCACATACAGCGGCTCTGCCGACGATGTGCATTACACCGGCGACCACAAATCCATTATCGTGCTCGGCTCCGGCGCATACCGCATCGGCTCGTCCGTCGAGTTTGACTGGTGCGGCGTGCAGGCACTGAACACCATACGGCAAAACGGCTACCGGAGCGTCATGGTCAACTATAACCCCGAAACCGTCAGCACCGACTACGACATGTGCGACCGCCTCTATTTCGAGGAACTGACGTTTGAGCGCGTCATGGATATTATCGAGCTGGAAAACCCGCACGGCGTTATTGTATCGACCGGCGGTCAGATTCCGAACAACCTGGCACTGCGGCTGGCCGGCAACCACGTGAACATACTGGGCACAACCGCCGCAAGCATCGACAATGCCGAAGACCGCGACAAGTTCTCCGCCATGCTGGATCGCATCGGCGTAGACCAGCCGGAATGGAGCGCGCTCACGAACATGGACGATGTGAACGCCTTTATCCGCAAGGTCGGCTTCCCGGTGCTGGTGCGGCCATCGTACGTGCTTTCAGGTGCAGCCATGAACGTCTGCTCCAACCAGGAAGAGCTGGAGCGTTTCCTGCAACTGGCCGCCAACGTGTCCAAGAAACACCCCGTCGTCATCAGCCAGTTTATTGAAAACGCCAAGGAAGTGGAAATGGATGCCGTGGCGCAACACGGTGAAATCATCGCCTACGCCATCAGCGAGCACATCGAGTTTGCGGGTGTCCATTCGGGCGATGCCACCATCCAGTTTCCGCCACAAAAGCTGTATGTGGAAACCGTGCGCCGCATCAAGCGCATCAGCCGGCAGATTGCACGCGAGCTGGATATTTCCGGCCCGTTCAACATACAATACCTGGCCCGCGAAAACGACATCAAGGTCATTGAATGCAACCTGCGTGCGTCGCGCAGCTTCCCGTTCGTGAGCAAGGTGCTGAAGATAAACCTGATTGACTTAGCCACGAAAGTCATGCTCGGGCTGCCGGTGGAAAAGCCGCACAAGAGCCTGTTCGAGCTGGACTATGTGGGCGTCAAAGCCTCGCAATTCTCGTTCAACCGCTTGCAGAAGGCCGACCCCGTGCTCGGCGTGGACATGGCCTCCACCGGCGAGGTGGGCTGCATCGGCGACGACTCCGCCGCGGCCATACTGACCGCCATGCTCTCCGTAGGACACCAAATCCCGAAGCGCAACATCCTGCTCTCCACCGGAGCAGCCAAGCACAAAGCCGACATGCTCAACGCCGCACGACTGCTCGTCAGGAAAGGCTACAAACTCTTCGCCACAGACGGCACGTCGCGTTACCTGACCGACAACGGCGTGGAGAACACACGGGTCTACTGGCCCAGCGAAAGCGGACAACCGCAAGCGTTGGACATGCTGCACCGCAAGGAAATAGACATGGTGGTGAACATTCCCAAAAACCTGACATCGGGAGAATTGAGCAACGGCTACAAAATCCGACGGGCAGCCATTGACCTGAACATTCCGCTCATCACAAACTCGCGACTGGCCAGCGCATTTATCAACGCATTCTGCACCATCGACATGGAACAGATTGCCATCAAAAGTTGGGACGAATACAAATAAACGAATCGCATGGAAGCTCTGAAACACGAATGCGGCGTCGCGTTGGTACGCCTGCGCAAACCGTTAGACCATTACCGCCAAAAGTACGGCACATGGACTTACGGATTGGACAAGCTCTACCTGCTTATGGAAAAGCAGCACAACCGCGGGCAGGAAGGCGCGGGCGTGGCTTGCGTCAAATTGGATGCCGAACCCGGCGAGGAATTCATGTTCCGCGAACGCGCCGAAGGCAGCAACGCCATCTCGGAGGTGTTCGCCGCCATAGGCAAAAGCATTGAAACGGCGCGGCAAGGTGCACCCGACGACCTGCAACATACACCCTACGCCGGGCAAATGTACATGGGACACTTGCGCTACAGCACAACCGGCAAACTCGGCATCAGCTTCGTGCACCCGTTTCTGCGGCGCGACAATTACCGCGCGAAAAACCTGACCTTGTGCGGAAACTTCAACCTGACCAACCTGCCGGAAGTGTTCCGCCACCTGGCCGAGCACGGCCAACACCCGCGGCAACATGCCGACACGTTCATCCTGCTCGAGCAGCTCGGACACCGCCTCGACCGCGAAGTGGAACGGCTCTACAACGAACTGTTCCAAACCGGCCTGCAAGGACTGGAACTCACGCATGCCATTGAACGAAAAATATGCATGGCCAACGTGCTGCGCGAGGCCGCGCATATATGGGATGGCGGCTATGTGATTTGCGGGATGACCGGCAGCGGCGAGACATTCGCCATCAGAGACCCCTGGGGCATACGGCCGGCATTCTATTACACCAACGATGAAACCATGATACTGGCCTCCGAACGGCCGGTTATACAAACCGCCATGAACGTGGACATGGAGCAGGTAAGCGAACTGCAGCCCGGACAAGCCCTGTTCGTGAACGCGCAAGGAGACGTATGGACCGAACAAATCATCGAGCCGCGGCAAACAGCACCCTGCTCCTTCGAGCGCATTTACTTTTCGCGCGGCAGCGACTTCGACATTTACCGCGAACGTAAAAAGCTCGGCGCGAACTTAGTGCCGCAAATCCTGCAAGCCATCGACTACGACCTGCAGCACACCGTGTTCTCCTTTATACCCAACACGGCCGAAGTGGCTTTTTACGGCATGCTCGACCGGCTGAACGCCTACCTGAACACCCAAAAAAGCGACGCACTGGCAGGCAAACTGCACACACTCGACCGGAAGCAGATAGAACACATACTCTCGTTCTCCATCCGCTCCGAAAAGGTAGCACTCAAAGACATCAAGCTGCGCACCTTCATTACACAAGACAGCACACGCAACGACATGGCGGCGCACGTGTACGACATAACCTACGGCAGCCTGACGCCCTACGAGGACAAGCTCGTCATTATCGACGACAGCATTGTGCGCGGCACGACGCTCAAACAGAGCATTATCCAGATACTGGCCCGCCTGCACCCCAAAAAGCTCATCATCGTTTCCTCCGCCCCGCAGATTCGCTACCCCGACTTCTACGGCATCGACATGTCGCATCTAAGCGAGTTCATCGCCTTCAAGGCCGTCACGGCACTGATAGAGGAAGAGGGCCGCTCCCGGCTTATCGACGATGTGTACGCACGCTGCAAGGCGCAAACCGCACTGCCCAAAGAGCAGACCGTAAACTACGTGAAGCAACTCTACGAGCCTTATACCGACCGGCAAATCTCCGGCAAGATTGCACAAATGCTCCGTTCCGACAACGTCGACTTCCCGATTGAAATCATCTTCCAGTCGGTGGAAGGGCTGCACGATGCCTGCCCCGGACACAGCGGCGACTGGTATTTTACCGGCAACTACCCCACCCCGGGCGGCAACAAAATGCTGAACGATGCCTTTATTGCCTATATGGAAAGCCGGCGGGGATAAAAAAGAACGGGAACAGACAGAAAGCCGTTCCCTTAACGCCACAAGGGTTCGTTTCCCTTTTGCAAGCCCTCTTTCCTGCCCGCCTCGCCGGCCGCAGACACCTACCGCCTCCGGGTGAAAACTCACTTCAGCACCCACCGGCGCACCTCCGGATACCGCCCGCACCACAGACCACGACACGAACCTCGTGTCGGGCACTGTGTACAATGGCAGCGCTGGATACATGCGCCTCCCC
>CAYUYS010000037.1:0-12435 GCA_964449415.1 uncultured Paludibacteraceae bacterium
GGGCCATGCTCCGGGCGGCCAAGGCGGTGGCGGTGAGCATAGACCACAGCGGCGACTGACTGCGTCGTACCCTCCGCGGCGGGGGCACAGAAACGCAAGTGCGGATGCGAAAGCCGACACGATTTGGCTTTCACACCCGCACTTGGGCTGTAAGGGGAGGGCGGATTTACCCGCCGAAGTTGTCGTACATCAGGTTTTCGGGCGGCACGCCGAGGCTGTCGAGCATGCCTTCCACTGCCTTGCTCATTGGGCCGGGGCCGCACATGTAGTATTCTATGTCTTCCGGCGCTTCGTGGTGTTTCAGGTAGGTGTCGTAGATGACGGTGTGCACGAAGCCCGGTGTGTACCGCACGCCTGCGGCGTCGGCGGCCGGGTCGGGCCGGTCGAGGGCCAGGTGGAAGGAGAAGTTCGGGAACTCCTTCTCCAGTTGCAGGAAATCGTTCAGGTAGAACACTTCGTTCAGGGCGCGTGCGCCGTAGAAGTAGGACATTTTGCGGTCGGTGGTGTGCAGGGTTTTGGTCAGGTGCATGATTTGTGCGCGCAGCGGGGCCATGCCTGCGCCGCCTCCTATCCACATCATTTCGTTTTTGGTGTTGAGAATGGGGTGGAAATCGCCGTAGGGGCCGCTCATGGTTACTTTGTCGCCCGGTTTTAGGGTGAAGATGTAGGACGAGGCAATGCCCGGCATGACATCCATGAAGCCCGGGCCTTGTTCTTTGGGCTTGAACGGCGGTGTGGCAATGCGTACGGTGAGCATAATGCGGTCGCCTTCGGCCGGGTAGTTGGCCATGGAGTAGGCGCGGATGGTGGGTTCCGTGTTCTTGCATTTCAGTCCGAACAGGCCGTATTTTTCCCATGCGGGCAGGTACTCCTCGCCAATCAGCGCTTTGTCTATGTCCTTGTTGTAGTCTATTTCGAAGGCGGGAATCTTGATTTGTGCATACGAGCCCGGTATGAAGTCCATGTGCTCTCCGGGGGGCAGTGCCACGATAAATTCCTTCATAAAGGTAGCGACGTTCTTGTTGCTGATCACTTCGCATTCCCATTCCTTTACGCCGAGCACCGATTCAGGCACTTTCAACGACAGGTTGCCTTTTACCTTGACTTGGCAACCCAGTCGCCAGTGGGATTTGATTTGCTTGCGTGTAAAATGTACGGTTTCGGTGGGGAGAATTTCTCCGCCGCCTTCCAGTACCTGGCATTTGCATTGTGCGCAAGAGCCTTTTCCGCCGCAGGCAGAGGGCAGGAACACGCCGGCTGCCGACATGGCGTTGAGCAGCGAAGCTCCGGCATTGACTTCCATTTCCTTTTCTCCGTTGAGGAGCACTTTGACCGTGCCGGACGCTACCAGATATTTTTTTGCTACCAGCAGTATGATTACCAGCAGGATAATAACTACCAGGAATACTATCAGGCTGGACAAGACAGCTGTCGGGTTTATTTCAAGCAACATATATTTCTGTTTTTATTTCGTTCTACTTTGTTTTTGATTATATTTCCAGGCCGGAGAAGCACAGGAAGGCCATAGCCATGAGCCCTACGGTAATGAATGTGATGCCCAGTCCTTTCAGCGGTGCCGGCACGTCGTTGTATTCCATCTTTTCGCGCACGGCAGCCAGTCCGACAATGGCGAGCATCCAGCCCAGTCCGGAGCCGAGTGAATAGGCAATCACGTCCAGCATGTTGGTCAGTGCTTTGGGGTCGGTCGGTTCCAGCCCGACGCGCTGCTGCATGAACAAGGCACCGCCCATAATGGCGCAGTTTACGGCTATCAGCGGCAGGAATATTCCCAGCGAGGCGTACAATGTCGGCGAGAACTTTTCAACGACCATTTCCACCAGCTGCACAATGGCGGCGATAACGGCAATGAACAAGATAAAGCTCAGATAGCTCAGGTCGAGGTCGGCAAAGCCTTCGCCCATCCATGCCAATGCGCCTTGGCTTAAGATTTTGGTCTCCAGCAGGTAGTTTACCGGCAAGGTTATCAGCAAAACGAAGGTAACCGCAATGCCCAATCCGACGGATGTCTTGACGTTTTTGGACACTGCCAAATACGAACACATCCCCAGGAAGAATGCGAAAATCATATTGTCCACAAAGATGGACCGTACAAATAAACTTAATGCGTGTTCCATATCTTGTTCTTATTTTTCTTGTAAATCTTTGTTTATAGCGCGGTGTGCCCATATAATGCACGCAACGATAATCAAGGCCATGGACGGCATCATCATCAGTCCGTTGTCCACATAGCCGGCTTCGTAGAAGCTTTCCGGAATGATTTGCAGGCCAAACAGTTTGCCGCTGCCGAGCAGTTCGCGGAAGAATGCAACCGCAATCAGTATCCATGCGTAGCCTATGCCGTTGCCGAGCCCGTCGAGCAATGAATCCAGCGGTTTGTTGCTCATGGCAAATGCTTCCAGGCGGCCCATAAGGATACAGTTGGTAATAATCAGACCGATGTAGACGGACAGCTGCACGCTGACATCATAGGCGAATGCTTTCAGTATTTCGCTCACCACCGTAACCACGGCAGCCACCACCACGAGCTGCACGATGATGCGCACGCTGTTTGGGATGGTGTTGCGGAGCAATGAAATGATGACGTTGGCCAAAGCCACAATGATAGTTACCGAAAGGCCCATCACGAAGGCGGGTTTCAGTTCTACGGTCACGGCCAGCGCGGAGCAGATACCCAACACCTGCACAACGACAGGATTGTTTTTGTTCAACGGGCCGAGTAATGTTTCTTTGAATTTATCGCTGTTCATAATGTGGTTCCTCCTTCCTCTGCAACGGGTTCTTCCGCCGTTGTCCGGTTGTTATTGACGTTGGTTTCTATTTTTTTCAGGAATGGTTCGTAGGGGGCGATGCTGGTGCGCAACATGGTTTCCACGCCTTTGCAGGTAATGGTGCCGCCGGAGAGTGCATCTACTTGGTCTTGTCCGGCTGCATGTTGTCCGGCTTTCATGACTGCGATAGAGGCGAACGTGCCGTTTTGCATCAGGTGTTTTCCTTCAAACTGGCTGCGGAATGCCGTTGTGGTAATGTTGGCTCCGAGTCCCGGCGTTTCGCTTGCGTGCGAGAAGAACACACCGTTCACCGTGTTGCGGTCGTCGTCCAGGGCAATATAGCCCCAGATGGCTCCCCAAAGGCCCTTGCCGTTCATGGGAATGATCCATTTGGTTTCCTGGTTGATTTCGGCCATGTAAATGAGCAATTCGTTTTCGCCTGCGGCGTAATTGAAGTCGCCCACGGGGTCAAGGTCTTTTTTGATGTCACCGTTCGGGTCAAGCACGTAAATGTGTTTGATGTTTTCGGCATAAATCTGTGCAGCATCGGCATCTTCCAACACCACAGCCGGCAAGGACGACAGAATCTGTTTTTTCTTGTCCAACTCCACGTTTGTGTTTTGGCGTGCTTTCAGTGCGCCGGATGTGATGGACAGCAGCAGGGCAACGATTACGACAATAACCGTTGTGTAGACCAATATGTAGGCGTTGCCGTCTTTGTTGATGCCCTTCTTTTTGGCGGTGCTGCCGCTGTCTTCAATCAGCTCGAACTCTGAGGCAGGAGCTTGGCAAACCGGACATTTTTCCGGAGCTTTTTCGCCCTCGTGAATATATCCGCAAACTTTACATCTATATTTTTTAGTTGCCATAGGATTTCTTATTTAGCATTTACACGTTTCATTCTTCTTTTTATGTTGGCTTGTACAACGTAATAGTCTATCAAACCCGCGAATATGTTCATCAATAAGATAGCCAGCATCATGCCTTCCGCATAGCCGGGATTGAGCACGCGCACCAGAATGGCAATGACGCCAATCAGGAAGCCGTATATCCATTTTCCGGTTTCGGTACGGGCCGAAGTAACCGGGTCTGTTGCCATGAACACGGCTCCGAAGGCGAATCCACCCAGCACCAAGTGGTTATACCAAGGCAAGTGAGCGATGGCTGTATCCGGGCCCCACAAGTTGAAGGCCAGTGCCGTCAGTGCGCCTCCCAAGAAGACGGAAAGCGTCGTCTTCCAGCTGGAAACGCCGGTACCTATCAATAGAATGGCTCCCAACAAAATGGCAAGCGTGCAGGTCTCGCCTACGGAACCCGGTATCAGGCCGAAGAACCCGTCCCAAAAGCCGAGCGGGTTTCCCAGTATGTCCGTGAACACGGGAGTGGATGTGGAGGCTGTTCCGATTTGGCCAAGCGGTGTCGCGCCGGTGAATCCGTCAACGAGCGGCTGGCCGCTGCTCCAGCCAAAGGTGCCTTCCGTGCGTACCCACACTTTGTCGCCGGACATGGCGGTCGGGTAAGCGAAAAACAGAAAAACACGTGTTACCAACGCTACGTTGAAAATGTTGTAGCCCGTTCCGCCATACACTTCCTTGGCAAATATGACTGCAAATGCAGTGGCTATGGCTACCATCCACAGCGGCGTGTTGATGGGAACGATAAGCGGAATCAGCAAACCCGTAACCAGAAAGCCTTCTGCTATTTCGTGGCCTTTGATTTGCGCAACCGTAAATTCGATGCCCAGACCAACTATGTAGGATACCAGAATATAAGGCAGCAAAGCAACACATCCGAAAAAGAAAGTGGCCCAAAAACCGGCATCCTGCCCAATGGCCAAGAAATGCTGGTAGCCAATATTATACATACCAAACAAAAGAGCCGGAATCAGGGCTATGACAACCATGATCATGGTGCGTTTTGAGTCGATGGCATCGTGGATTTGCGAACCGATTTTTTTGCTGGTACTGTTCGGTACGAACAGAAATGTTTCAAAACCGTCAAAAACGGAATGGAACATGCTCAACTTGCCGCCTTCGGAGAAAGTCGGCTTCAGTTTATCAACAATGTTCTTCAAGAATTTCATGTCTGTGTGTTAATATTGTTATTCCAATTCAGATCTCATATTGTCCAGAGCCTTGCGGACAATAGCCTGCAAAGGCATTTTGGAGGTACATACAAACTCGCAGAGGGCCACATCTTCCGGTGCGATTTCGTATGCTCCGAGGGCTTCCATCTTGTCAAGGTTGCCGGCAATCATGGCTTTGATGAGGAATTCCATGTAAATGTCCATGGGCAGCACCTTGTCGTATTCGCCCGACATGATAATGGCGCGTCTGCCGCCCAACAAGCGTGCATCGAAGTCATAATGCATCTTCGGGCAGATTTTGCGGAAAATGTTGGTCAGGTAGGTGTTGCTGACGCTGAATTTGTTGAAGCGCGGCATGGCCCAGCCGAGCAGTTCATGGGTTTCACTGCCTTCGTCCAGCACGGTTATCTGGTTGGTGTAGGGCGACAGAATTTCGTCTTCCTCTATCTGATAACCGGACAGCACGTTGCCGCAAATGTAGCGCAGCGGAATTTCGCGATGGACATTGCCGTAGAGCAAATTGCGTGCTGTCATGCCGTATTTTATGCGGTAGTATTGTCGTCCGTAAACTTCCGGGCCGGTCAGTGCCACAAGGCGTGTCATGTCCACAATGCCTTCGCAGAGGAACTTGCCGATGAGCAGCAGGTCTTGCAGGTTAATGGTCCACACGCTTTCGCCTTTGTTTACCGGCGCGATATGATGGATTTGCACGCCCACGTTTCCTGCCGGATGAGGCCCGTCAAATTCGGTCAGGTTTACGTTGTGCAACATGCGGAAATCGGTAGCCGCGCTGCCTGCTTTCAGGCCCATTTCCACCGGTTTGCCGCTGATTTTTGCAAAGGCATTGATGGCAGCCTGCAGATAGGATGCCTTTCCGTGTGCAATGAATTCATAGTCGGGTGCAAGCGGAGCAGAATCGAATGCCGAAACGAATACGGCGCGCGGCGGTACGGTCGGATTGGCTATGACATCGTAAGGACGTTGTTTTATGCAATACCACAGTCCGGAACGGAGCAACAGGGTTTTTACATCATCCTTGCTCATCTGGTCCAAATCTGCCTTGCCAAAGTTTTCGTAGCATTGTTCGGCATCGGCCTGAATGGTAATGCTCATGATTTTTCGGCGTTCACCACGGTTAATGCCCAGAATTTCACCGCTTACGGGTGACACAAAATTCATGTCAGCACACTTCTTGTCGTGGAAAAGCGGTGTGCCGGCCTTGACTTTCTCGCCTTCCTTTACCGTCAGTTTGGGGGTAATCCCGGCAAAATGGTCGGGAACAACAGCAAAGACATCGGGATACATGGAACTGCCGACAGCCAATTCGGCGCGTCCATCTATTGCAATGTCCAAACCTTGTTTCAGTTTGATTTTTTTTGTCATAAATTATGTTTATTACAAGTTACGAGTTCTTGCGAAAACAGAAAACACCTTGCGAGCCGGATGTCTGGCCACCAGCCTGATGCGACGGGCTTCTGTCGGGAAACTTGCTGTGCTGGTTGTTATGGGTAATTGTGTAGTTTACTGATAATCAATCGGTAAAACAAGTTCCTAAAACTTCTTTTTTCAAGGCGCAAAAGTATATAAAAATCTTATACAAATGGTCTGATTAAGGAAAAATTTCCGTAATTTTTTTTCAACATGCTTTCACCGCCTGAATTTCCGTTTGTTATGAAACAAATGTGAGTTGAAAATCAGTTATTTGTGTGTATTGAAATGCAGATTGCAGAAAAGTTGCGGCCTTGCCTATCATCGATTTTGTGGCAGCGGGTTTTCCGGCGTAGTCCGAACCGTTAGGAATATTTCTCCAGAGCGGCCAGCAGTGTCCGATTTTCGGCATGCGTGCCGATGGTAATGCGCAGGCAATTTTCGCATAGTGTCACGGAATTTCTGTTACGTACAATGATTCCTTCAGAAATCAGATAGGCATATATGCGGTTGGCATCCGTAACTTTGCACAATACGAAATTGGCATCGCTGGGATAGAGTTGCAGGAAATGTTTGTTTTTCCGAAGCTCGTTTTGCACGAACGTGCGTTCTTCCAGAATTTCACGTACCCAGACTTGTATTTGCGTAGCATTTTCGAGCATTCTGAAAGCCTGTTGCTGCGTGGGCAGACTGATGTTGTACGGATATTTTATCTTGTTCAGGAGGTTGATTATGGCTTCTGCCGCGAACGCCATGCCGAGTCGTATGGCGGCACTTCCCCAGGCTTTGGAAAAGGTTTGCAGTACGACCAGGTTGGGATATGTATCCAATTTTTCTAACCAGGACGGTTGTGATGAAAAATCAATATAGGCTTCGTCAATCACGGTGATACCGTTAAATTCGGTCAGAACCTGTTCAATTTCTTCCGTTTTCAGGGTATTGCCGGTAGGATTGTTGGGCGAGCACAACCATATCAATTTGGTATTGTCGTCGCATTGTGCCAGCAGTTTGGTGGCAGAAAACTGGAAATCAGCGTCCAAAGGCACTTGTCTGTATGCCACATTGTTTACATCGGCGCATACGCGATACATGCCGTACGTAGGTGTTATGGCAACCACATTATCTTGTCCGGGCTCGCAGAATGCGCGGTAAAGCAGGTCAATCGGTTCGTCGCTGCCGACCCCCAGAAACAGTTGCGTGGGGCGGATGTTTTTTAACCGACCGATTTTTTCCTTCAGTGCTCGTTGCAGCGGATCCGGGTAGCGATTGTAGGGACTGTTGTTCGGATTTTCGTTGGCATCCAGATAGACCGAGGCTTCGCCCTGAAACTCATCGCGGGCGCATGAATAGGGTTTGAGTTTCCAAATATTCGGACGTGCCAATTCTTGCAATGTCTTCATAAAACAGCTTTCGGAATTTGCCGCAAAGGTAGCAGAATAATTTTACCTGAAAAAGCCGTTTCGTGGGAATTGTGCGGCGCGTCGTTCCGGTCTGTTTTTCCCTTACGATTGTTTTTACGTATCTTTGCGCCGTTTTTTAAGTGCTTGCCATGTGGTGTACATTTGTTTTTTATGCGATTGTTGTCATTCTGTCTGTCGATTTTTTGATTGGACGGACGCTTTCCTGGTTGAATATCAGAAATTCGCGGTTGCCGTTGCCGGCTCAGGTGTCGGACATTTACGATGCGGATAAATATGCGAAGCAGCAGGCTTATTTTCGTGCAAATGCCCAATTGGGTTGGGTCATGAGCGTGTTCAGTTTTGTGTTGGTTTTGTGCATGTATGTGTTCGGAGGTTTTGCTTTGGTCGATACGTGGTCGCAGATGCTTGTCGGTAACGAATTGGCCGTTTCGTTGGTGTTCTTCGGCATTCTGTTTTATGCCAACGATATTTTGTACATTCCGTTCCAACTTTATGATACGTTCTGCATAGAAACCCGTTTTGGTTTCAACCGTGTGACTCCGCGTTTGTTTGTTACGGACAAGTTGAAAAGCTGGGGACTGAATTTGCTGATTGGTGGCGGCCTGCTGTGTCTGATTATTTTGATTTACCGGCAGATTCCTGACTATTTCTGGATAGTGGCATGGGCGGTTGTTACGCTCTTTGGTCTGTTTATGAGCTTGTTTTATTCCGAACTGATTGTGCCTTTGTTCAACAAGCAAACGCCTTTGGAAGCAGGCGAACTGCGTGATGCCATTGAGCAATTTGCACGGAAAACGGATTTTTCAGTACGGGACATATACGTCATGGACAGTTCCAAACGCAGCACAAAGTCGAATGCCTATTTCACCGGCTGGGGAAAAAAGAAACGCATTGTGTTGTACGATACGTTGATCAATGATCTGGAAACGCAGGAAATCGTGGCGGTATTGGCGCACGAGATAGGCCATAGCAAACATAAACACACGCTCAAAGGCATGTTGGTGTCCATGCCGTCGAGTTTGCTGCTTTTCTTTTTGCTCGGTTTAATTCTGAAATACGATGTATTTGCCCAGGCAGTCGGTTGCGCATCGGCATCGTTCCATATCAATATGCTGGTGTTCGGCATTTTGTACACGCCGGTCAGCGTGACGTTGGATTTGTTGTCCAACTATTTGTCTCGGAAACATGAATATCAGGCGGATGCTTTTGTGCGTCGGCATGGCTGTGCGAAGCAGTTGGTCAGTGCGTTGAAGAAAATTTCTGCCGGTTCGTTGAGTAATCTGACCCCGCACCCGCTGTATGTATTCTTTTATTATTCGCATCCGACATTGTGCCGGCGCATAGGCCATTTGTTGCAGGATTAAGGCGCTTGACTGACAGACAGGTCGATGTAGATAGGCAAATGGTCGCTGAATCCGCCGTTGTATCTCATGCCGTTGTACGTGCGGAACGGTTTGTAGCCCAGATGTGTCGGGTCGTCTTCCAGCAGCCATTCGGCATCGAAAATGTGTGTGTGCGCTTGTGATGTGTGTATGGTGCTGTTCGGGTTCAGCAGGTTTTCCGACACGACAAACTGGTCCAGGCAGCCCCAAGTCCCCTGATATTTGTAGGTCCCTGTGTTTTGTTTCGCATATATGTGCATAAGGTTGTACATCTTGGTCGGGCTTGGCATTTCGCTCAATGGTCGTCCTCCTATTACTTCTGCCATGCTTCTGTTTTCCGGATAGTCGTTGAAGTCGCCCATAACGATGATATTTGCCGTCGGATGTTGTGCAAAAATACTGTCAATTTGTGTCCGGACTACCTTTGCAGCCGTCAGGCGTTTGTTTTCCGACGCGAGTTCGCCTCCTAACCGCGATGGGAAATGACACAGAAATACATGTAGCGTATCGGCATCCATTATCAGTCCTTTGACATACAGTATATCGCGGGTCGGTCGGCCGTCCGGCAGTGTCACGTTGATGGCCCGGCTGTGCAGGGGGCTGAACTGTCGGGGTTGGTACAGCAGTGCTACGTCTATGCCGCGGGTGTCGGGCGACTCGTAATGGATAAACTCGTATTTGTACGCTTTCATGGCGTATTTTGTCAGGTCTGTCAGGCACTGGTGGCTCTCTATTTCGCATAATCCTACAATTGCAGGCGGTGTCCATTCGCCTATGGCTGCGATTACTTTGGCAATGTTGGCTTGTTTTTGGCGGTATTTTGTATAGTTCCAGCCCCTTGTGCCTCCCGGCAGGTATTCCTCATCCAGCGTGGTGGTGTCGTCAATGCAGTCGAAGAAGTTTTCCACATTGTAACTTACGATGCGGAACGATGCGTTTTGCCCGGAAAGCTGGTTGCAACACAAGCACAGCAGGCATACAAATCCGATGATGGTGATGCTATGTCGGGGAAATTTGTTCATTCGTCTGTTTGTTGTGCTTGACTTTGCCATTCGTACGCGCCTGCATCCGGAGCTCCGTCGGCAAGCCGGTTGTTGCCGTTCCGGTCAAACGGATATTGTGCGGCTATGTCCGGATCGGCTATGCCGCGTGCCGGCGACACAGAATCCAGCCGGAAATCGTAATAGCTGTAGTCGCCGTATGCGACGTATGTGTTGACAAATACGGTATCTTGTGCTTTGTAGTAGGTCATGTTCGTGAATTGGGGCAGTGTCAGGCTGTCGCAACGGAAGTAGCAGTGGCTGAATGCTCCGTGGTAGCGTTCGGGAAAGGTTGTGCCGATGGCAAATTCTGTGTTCACAGAACCGGTTACGATGCAGTTGTGGAAAATGCTGCTCATGGCTGCCGTTGTTTTGGACAGGTCGTTGATATACACTGCCGGCTGTGGATTTTCGCTGTCGCGTGTGGTGGGTTGCGAAATGGCGTTCGTATTGCCGAAATAATTGGCTATGGTGCTGTGTATAAACCGGTGGCTGCCGCCTGCCAAGTAGGCACAATAGGTTGCGCAGTTGGATATTTCGGTGTTGATCACTTCCACGTTGGCGTTTTGCACCACAAGGCCGTACGTGCTGAAGTTGTGCACCCGCGAATTTTCGAGCCGCAGATTGGGCGTAATGTTGCTGTTTTCGCTGAACAGATATATGCCTATCGTGCCGCTGTTGGTTTCGACATAATTCATGGTGTGTGACGAAGCTGCGCGGTTGTTTACCTGAATCAGATACAGCCCGTCCCATTGTCCGGCGCTGTAGTCGTACGGGATGTATGGGAACATGTAGTCCAGTCGGTCGCCCCGCATGGTTATCGGTTTTTCGCGTGTTCCTTCCGCAATCAGGTTGCCGAACACGACAAACTGTGCGCCGTCGTGGAAGTAGAATTTGCAGCCGGCAGCAATGGTGAGTGTTCTGGCGGTGTCCACCGCTAAGTAATCGTAAATCAGATAGGGCTTTTCGCCTGTCAGAACGGTGTCTTGTGTAATGAACTTTTGCCTGAACAGTTCCACGTCCTGGCCGTAGGCTTCCAGCTCAATGCGTTGGGTGTTGCCGTTGGTGGTGAACTGGATGTAGTCGTTTACCAGCACGGGCGAACTTTCGTTGTTCGGATCGATGGTTACTTCGATAAACAGGTACAGACTGTCCTGTTTCAATATCTCTATGTCGCTAAGCACATTGTCGGCATTGACATATCCGTCCAGATTAATGCGGAAATACGAATCGGCACCTTTCCCGAGCATAACCTGACTGATTTTCAGGTTTTCCTTGTTCGGGTTGTATACCATGACGCGCGCCGTGGTGCTGCCTATGGTTGTGAAAACGGTATCGAACCGAACCGTGTCCGCCGAAAAGGCCAGTTGGTAGGACGGGTTGTCGGAAAATTGGTCGTTGCAGGCTGTAAACAGTGTTGCCAGCAAGGCAAACATGCAGATGGAATATCTTTTCAGCATAGGCATTTATTCAAAATGAAAGGTCAGGGTCAGCATACGCGTGGTCAGTTTGCTGATGGCCTGCGTGTAAAGCCATTCGTCCGGATCTGCTATGTTGCGATCCTCAAGCGGTGTGAGCATGTTGTTGAAGCCAATGGCAAACTTCAGCTCCGGAGCTAATTTGAAAAAGGAGAAATAAATATCGCAACCGAAGCCGAATTCCAGAAAACAGTCGAACGGTTTCAGCAGGATGGACTGTTCCTGGTTGCGTCCCAAGTCGAAATAAACGCCGCCGCCGCCAATGATGTAGGGACGGTAATTCATTTCGCGGTCGGCACTGAACTTCAGATAGAAAGGCACAGAAATGGGTATCGACACCACATCGGTGCGGTGCGTCGGGTCGCTGTCCGCGCCGGCCGATTCCGGCTTGTATGTCAGGATGTGTTGGCCGAAATGGAGCGTCGGGATTGTGCGCAGGTTCAGATGCCGGCCCAGGCGCATGTCACCAATGGCACCTACGGAAAATCCCGGCATCAGGGCGGAGGAGCGCACCTGATACACCTCGCCGTCAATCTCTGTCAGGCTGGGCGTAACGGCAAAATCCATCAGGTTTATACCCAGGGAAAAGCCGAAATGGAACAGGCGCGCGTCCGCGTATGGCAGGTTCTGTGCCCCGATGTTCCGGGCATGGCCAACCGCTATCGCCGTGAGAAATAGGATAAAGTACTTTTTGAACATGGACGTTGTTTTCAAACTCCACCATAAAAACGCAATTGCCCGCGTATTATTGTTTGCCCGCAAAGTTACGGAAATAAACCTATATGGTTGAATGTAAATGATAGCATATATT
>CAYUYS010000038.1:0-12048 GCA_964449415.1 uncultured Paludibacteraceae bacterium
TTGGAATATTTCCGAAGAAATGATTAAAAAACCTGCGAAGGACGTTACAAAAAATTTGCCTTTGGATGTTGGAGATTTTTCCTATCTTTGCGGCTGTTTGCGCACCGGGCAATCTGCCCACACGCAAGCAAACACCGCCGCAGCACGGCCTGACGGCATGAAAACAAGACTTTAAAAACAAATAAGGTATGACTCTGAACATTGTAGTGCTTGCCAAGCAAGTGCCCGACACCCGAAACGTGGGGAAGGACGCCATGACACCGCAGGGAACAGTGAACCGATCCGCCCTGCCGGCCATCTTTAACCCCGAAGACCTGAACGCACTGGAACAGGCCCTCCGCCTGAAAGACAACCACCCCGGTACTACCGTCACGCTCCTTACAATGGGCCCGCCGCGGGCGGCCGACATAATCCGCGAAGGCCTCTTCCGCGGAGCGGACAACGGCTACCTGCTCACCGACCGGGCCTTTGCCGGAGCAGACACCCTGGCCACCTCCTACGCACTGGCCACCGCCACCCGTCGGATAGGAATGCCCGACATCATACTCTGCGGCCGCCAGGCCATAGACGGAGATACCGCACAAGTGGGCCCGCAAGTGGCGGAAAAGCTGGGACTGACCCAGATAACCTACGCCGAAGAGATACTCCGGTGCGATGGCGGCAGCGTTACCGTGCGCCGCCACATAGACGGCGGGGTGGAAACCGTCGAAGGGCCCCTGCCCGTCCTTATCACCGTAAACGGCTCGGCCGCCCCCTGCCGCCCCCGCAACGCCAAGCGGGTGATGAAATACAAAAAGGCGCTCGTCCCCCTCGAGATGCCCGCAAGCGGACTGCCTTACGCCGACGAGTATGCGAAAAAGCCTTACCTCACCCTGAACCAGTGGAGCACCGCCGACATTGGGGCCGACCTCGCGCAGTGCGGCCTGAGCGGTTCGCCCACCAAGGTGAAAGCCATTGAGAACATCGTCTTCCAAGCCAAGGAAAGCAAGACCCTCACCGCTTCCGACGAGGACATAGACACGCTTATGAAAGAACTGTTAGCCAACCACACAATAGGATAAAGAGATGAACAACGTATTTGTATATTGCGAGATAGAAGGCACGCAAGTAGCCGAAGTAAGCCGCGAGCTCCTCACCAAGGGGCGCAAGCTGGCCAATCAGTTGGGCGTGGGGCTGGAAGCCGTTTGCGCCGGCCACAACATCAAGGGCAAGGTGGAAGAGCAAGTCATCCCCTTCGGGGTGGACAGGCTGCATCTGTTCGATGCCGAGGGCCTCTTCCCCTACACCTCCAAGCCCCACACCTCCATTTTGGTGAAACTCTTCAAGAAGGAGCAGCCGCAAATCTGCCTTATGGGTGCCACCGTCATAGGCCGCGACCTCGGTCCGCGCGTCTCTTCGGCCCTGCACAGCGGCCTCACCGCCGACTGCACCGCTCTGGAAATCGGTCCGCACGAAGACAAAAAGGCGGGCCTGCACTACGACAAGCTCCTCTATCAGATTCGTCCTGCCTTCGGCGGAAACATAGTGGCTACCATTATCAACCCGGAACACCGCCCCCAGATGGCCACCGTCCGCAGCGGCGTTATGAAGATGGAAATACTGGACCCTGCGTACCAAGGGGAGGTAGTGGAGTATGATGTAACCCGGTTCGTACCCGACACCGACTATGTGGTAAGGGTGATAGAACGCCACGTGGAGCAAGCCCGGAACAACCTCAAGGGCGCATCCATCATCGTGTCCGGCGGATACGGTGTAGGCTCTCCGGAAGGATTCCAGCTGCTGTACGACCTGGCCCGCGAACTGCATGCCGAAGTAGGTGCTTCGCGCGCCGCCGTGGATGCCGGCTTCTGCAGCCACGACATGCAAATCGGACAGACCGGCGTAACCGTCAGGCCCAAGGTGTACATAGCCTGTGGCATCTCCGGAGCAATCCAACACATAGCAGGCATGCGGGAGAGCGGCATCATCATTTCCATCAACAACGACCCGAACGCCCCCATCAATGCCATAGCCGACTACGTCATCACCGGCACGGTAGAGGAGGTGCTGCCCAAAATGATCAAGTACTACAAAGCGAACAGTAAGTAAACCCCAAAACAATTACAACAATGGCAAATTACTATAAAGACATTCCGGAACTCAGCTATCATTTGCACAACCCCCTGATGGAACGCATCTGCCAACTCAAGGAGCGCGACTACCGGGACAAAGACCAATACGACTACGCGCCCCAAGACTACGCCGACGCTATGGACTCGTACGACAAGGTGCTCGAAATCACGGGAGAGATCACGGGCGACATCATTGCGCCGAATGCAGAGGGCGTGGATGCCGAAGGCCCCAGATGCGAAAACGGACGTGTGTACTACGCTTCGGGCACCAAGCAGAACCTCGATGCCATGGTGTCCGCCGGCCTGAACGGCATGACCATGCCGCGCCGCTATGGCGGGCTGAACTTTCCCATCACCCCTTACACCATGTGTGCCGAAATAGTGGCTGCGGCCGATGCGGGCTTCGGCAATATATGGTCGCTGCAAGACTGTATCGAAACCCTCTACGAGTTTGGTAACGAAGACCAGCACAGCCGCTTCATTCCACGCATTTGCGCCGGAGAAACCATGTCGATGGACCTGACCGAACCCGATGCCGGATCAGACCTGCAGAGCGTCATGCTCAAAGCCACCTTCGACGAGGCGAACAACTGCTGGAGGCTGAACGGGGTGAAACGCTTTATCACCAACGGCGACGCCGACCTCCACTTGGTGTTGGCCCGTTCGGAAGAAGGCACCAAAGACGGACGGGGCCTCTCCATGTTCATCTACGACAAGCGCGACGGAGGCGTAAACGTGCGCCGCATAGAAAACAAGCTGGGCATCCACGGCTCGCCCACCTGCGAGCTGGTGTACAAGAACGCCAAAGCCGAGCTGTGCGGCGACCGCAAACTGGGCCTTATCAAATACGTAATGGCCTTGATGAACGGTGCGCGCCTGGGTATAGCCGCCCAGTCGGTAGGCCTGAGCCAGGCTGCCTACAACGAAGCCCTGGCCTACGCCCGCGACCGTCAGCAGTTTGGCAAGGAAATCATCCACTTCCCGGCGGTGTACGACATGCTTTCCCTCATGAAGGCCAAACTCGATGCCGGCCGCGCCTTGCTTTACCAGACAGCCCGCTATGTGGACATCTACAAGGCACTGGACGACATTGCCCGCGAGCGCAAACTCACTCCGGAAGAACGCAAGGAGCAGAAGCAATACGCCAAACTGGCCGATGCCTTCACGCCGCTCGCCAAGGGCATGAACTCAGAGTACGCCAACCAGAATGCCTACGATTGCATCCAAGTGCACGGCGGTTCGGGCTTTATGTTGGAATATGCCTGCCAGCGCATCTACCGCGATGCCCGCATCACCAGCATTTACGAAGGAACTACCCAGCTGCAAACCGTGGCGGCCATCCGCTATGTAACCAACGGAGCGTATGCCGCTATTTTGCGTGAATACGAACAAACGGCTTGCAGCGAACAGATGCAACCGCTCCTGGAGCGCGTCAAAACCATGACCGACAAGCTGGAGGCTTGCACCCAACAGGTAAAAGAGGCGCAGAATCAGGAGCTGCTTGACTTTATGGCGCGCCGCCTCTACGAAATGGCAGCCCTGTGTGTGATGTCGCACCTGATTATACAGGATGCCACACGTGCACCCGAAATGTTTGAGAAATCTGCCTTGATTTACGTCAACTATGCTGCGGCCGAAGTAGACAAACACGACACCTTTATTCGGTCTTACAACACGGCCGATCTTGAGCTGTACAGACAGCAATAAAACGTTTTCATAATTGTTGGGGCAGGGAATGTTCGCTCAGGCGGATGTTCCCTGCTTGTGTTTGGAAAGTGGGCCGTATCTTCCTTGCTTTTTGCACGTTTTTCTCCGAAATGTGCGGAAAATTTTGTCGGTCGTAATATTTGGCGTAATTTTGCGGCTCATTTTAAAAGGACTATTATGAGTTACAATTTGTTGAAAGGTAAAAGAGGTATTGTGTTTGGCGCTTTGAACAACATGTCCATTGCGTGGAAAGTGGCGGAACGTGCCGTAGAAGAAGGCGCAACGATTACGTTGACCAATACGCCGATAGCTGTACGCATGGGCGATGTGCAGGCTTTGTCCGACAAACTGAACGCCCCGGTCATTCCGGCCGACGCGACGAGTGTGCAGGATCTGGAAGAAGTGTTCACCAAATCCGTGGAACTGCTGGGCGGCAAAATCGATTTCGTCTTGCACTCCATCGGTATGAGTCCGAATGTACGCAAAAAACGCACGTATGACGATTTGGATTACGACATGCTGGCCAAGACTTTGGACATTTCGGCGGTTTCGTTTCACAAAATGCTGCAGACGGCCAAGAAGCTCGATGCCATAGCGGAAGGCGGTTCGGTGGTGGCGCTGTCGTATGTTGCCGCGCAGCGTACGTTCTTCGGTTACAACGACATGGCCGATGCCAAAAGCCTGCTGGAGTCGATAGCACGCAGCTTCGGTTACATTTACGGCCGCGAGAAGAGCGTGCGTATCAATACCGTTTCGCAGTCGCCGACCATGACAACGGCCGGAAGCGGCGTGAAAGGCATTGACCACTTGATGGACTTTGCCGAAAAGATGAGCCCGATTGGCAATGCCAGTGCCGATGACTGCGCCGACTATTGCATCACCCTGTTCTCCGACCTTACCCGCAAGGTGACGATGCAGAACTTGTATCACGACGGTGGTTTTTCCAGCATGGGTATGAGCCTGCGTGCCATGAACCAATACAGCAAGGGTTTTGAAGAATACACCGACGAAAACGGGAAAATCATTTACGGTTAAGCCTTACAGGAACGAAGATTCGGAAGAGTTGGCAGCAGCCCTGCCAACTTTTTTTGTACACCATTTGCCCATCTGCCGAAAACCTTGTACGTTTGCACGCAGTTGATTAGAACCTATGATGCAATTTAAGGAATTGACCTTGTCCGACAAGGACAAAATCCAGTCGTACACCCTTCACAGCGCCCGTCAGAATTGCGACCTTGTTTTCGCCAATTTGTGCAGTTGGCGTTTTCTTTATCATACCGTTTGGGCGGAGAAGGACGGTTTTCTTGTCTTGAAATTCCGCACGGAGGATGGTTGGGCGTATATGTTGCCGGTTGGCAATGGCGATTTGCGAAAAGTCCTGACCGATTTGATGGCCGATGCACAAGCCTGTGGCCATTCGTTCCGCCTGTTTGGCATTTGCAACGACACCATGCCCGAAATAGAATTGCTCATGCCGGAACAGTTCCGCTTCTCCGTCGACCGGAATTATGCCGATTACATTTATTCGCGCGAAAGTCTGGCTACCCTGCAGGGCAAGAAATTGCAGTCCAAGCGCAACCACATCAACCGCTTCAAACATACCTACCGCTACGAATACCTGCCTTTGTCGCCCGATTTGGTGCCCGAATGCCTGGCGTTGGAACGCAAGTGGTTTCGTGCAAACACCGAGCAGGAGCAACGCGCCTTGCTGGCCGAAAAGGAATCGATGACCTATGCGCTCAAACATCTTGACAAGTTGGATATTACGGGAGGCGTTTTGTGTGTCGAAGGAAACATTGCGGCCTTTACCTTCGGCGCGCCGGTCAACCAGACCACCTTTGATGTGTGCGTGGAAAAGGCCGATGTGTCGGTAGAAGGCGCATATACGATGATTAACAACGCCTTTGTCAACCATTTGCCGGCACAATATCTCTACATCAATCGGGAAGAGGATCTGGGCATAGAAGGCTTGCGTGCGGCCAAACTTTCCTATCAGCCGGTTTGCATTTTGGAGAAATACATGGCGGAACTGAAAACGGAAGTGCGATGAGAGCGGACAATGAGGAACTTTGGAAAATCTGTTTCGGCGACAGCGACGCGTTTGTGAAACTTTACTTCGACCGTTGCGCCACGGAAGCAAACACGATGGCCATCCGGCAGGATGGGCGTTTGGCCGCCGCCCTGCAGATGTTGCCCTACACCGTAACTTTTCCTGCGGAAGCGGTTCCGGCCTGCTATGTTTCCGGTGCGTGCACGCATCCCGACTTCCGCAACCGCGGCCTGATGCGTGCTTTGCTCGCGCAGACACACCGGCGCATGTTTGCCGATGGTGCCTGGTTTTCCTTCCTGATTCCGGCCGAGCCGTGGTTGTGGAATTATTATGCCCAATCGGGTTATGCCACGGCCTTTTGGCAGGCTTCTTTGCAAATGCCTTGTCAGGCTGCTCCGGATGCCGGTTTGCGTATCAGCCGCTACGACCCGTCGCGTTGGCAGCAGGTGGCCGCTTTTTTCGAGCTCTTCATGCACAAAAGGCCCTATTGCGTACAGCATACGCAGGAAAATTTGCAGACGGTTATCTTGGATTTGCAGTTGTCCGGCGGCGATGTTTGGATGGCGGAGCGGGAACAAACGGAAGGGCTGTTGTTTGCTTTGCCGCAAGCGGATGTTTTGCGGGTTACGGAGTCATTGTTCACCGACGAAACCGTTGAAAAATGTCTGTTGGCGGCAGCCGGACGGTTTTACGGCAAACTGAAAGCCTCGGTGGAAAAGCCGGTTGCCGATGCCGGCGTGGGGCGGCCTTTGGGCATGGCGCGTGTGCTCCGGCCGTACGAAATGCTGGCTTGGTATGCCAAAAACCATCCGGGCTTGTCGGCGGCTTATGCTTTGCACGATGAGGATTTGCCGCAAAATACGGCCACCTATGTTATTTCCAACGGCGCATGTACTGTTGTTCGCGAAGCAGTTGCCGGTGCGGAGGCGGTGGATGCCGGCGAACTCAGCCGCCTGCTTTTCGACGGCCTGAACGCTTATATGGGATTGATGCTAAACTGATTATTTCCGGGTGGCTTGGAAGGCGAGTGCGTACATTTTCATTTGCTTTACCATGGCAAGCAAGCCGTTGCTGCGTGTAGGCGACAAATGTTCTTTCAGTCCGATCCGGTCGATGAAATACAAGTCCGTGTTCAGAATCTCTTCGGGTGTATGGCCGCTCAGCACTTTGATAAGCAGCGACACGATTCCTTTGACCAAAATGGCATCGCTTTCGCCGACAAAAACAACCTTGTCCTGTTGCATTTCGGCGTGCAGCCATACGCGGCTCTGGCAGCCTTCAATCAGGTTCTGCGGAATGCGGTATGCTTCGGGGAGCGGTTCGAGCGTGTTCCCCAAATCGATAAGCATCTCGTATTTGTCCATCCAATCTTCCAGTACGGAAAATTCTTCGATAATCTCGTCTTGCAATTCGTTGATTGTCATAATCAATTCCGCGTCTTTTGTCCTACAATCAGAATAACGGCATTTGCTCGCTGTTGTCCGGGTTTTTGTCTTTTTTGGTCTTTGGGCTTTTTCGGGGCGCTTGTTTTGTCGGCAGCGAGTCGTCCGGCATGTCGGCCACAATTTCCATTTGGATGTCGTCAGCCTTGCTTTCTGCCGTTGGCTCTTCGGTGTTTTCTACGATTTCCAGTTGCCCGTTCCCGGCTGTTTCGCTGATGTTTTCGGCTATTTCTTCGTAGCTGTCTGTTTCGTTGTTTTCGTCCGGCAGCTCCGGCTCTGCGGGACTTATATCCTCAATTTGCGCTATCTCGTACGTGCTGATACGTTTCCCTTTGGCCTTGAATCCTTTTATGCCGATGAACTCGGTAACGTCTATTTCCAACGCTCCGCGGAAAGCGTCTGCGCCGCCGAATGTCACCTTGAAAATCGGCGTGCTCCGGTCCGACAACAGCGTCAGGCGTGAGTTCGGATTGTCGCCGAGGAAGTTCTGGGGCTTTTTGTTCGGTTCGATGGCAAAACGTTTCAGGTAATAATACTTCAGTTCGGCATCCCAGAGTGCCAACGACCAGACTTTGTCCGCCCGGAACTTTTCCATCCGCAGGATGTTGTTGTCAAAATGGTTGGTCGGGTCGAAATCGGTTGTGTAGAAGTCGCCGCCGGTGGTGATGACGAGCACCAAGTCGTCGCTGTGGAACTCGCCCAGATAGTTGCCGCGTCCGTCGTAATTGAGCCGCAGCACGTCGGGATCGAACCAGACTTGCCGGCCGCCCAAGGTAGAGCCGCCTTTCTGTTTCAGCGTGATTTTGTGTATGTCGTGTTTGGTGAGCAGGTTGCCTATGCTTTGGCGTCCTTTTATGGCAATGGTGCTGAAATCCTTTTCGAACGACAGTTTTTTGAGGCGCGGCCCGGGGCGCAGCACAATGCGGATAATCTCGGCCTCGCCGTTCGGGTTGACGGTGAAATAAAGCACCCTCGAGCCGGGTTTGCCTTGTGTCAGGTCGTAATCCTTGTCGCGCGCAACGCTTGTGATGGCAAAGCGCTTGATATAGATCGGACCGGTTTTGCCGTCGCGGTAAACCACGTTGTAAATGGTGCGCGCATCGTTTTTCTTGAACACGTCGATGTACAGGATGTTTGTGCCGACGAACAGTTTCTCGGCTACTTTGACGATTTTGTATTTGCCATCCTTGAAGAAAATAATGATTTCGTCTATCTCGGAGCAGTTGCAGACAAACTCGTCTTTTTTCAGGCCGGTGCCGATAAAGCCTTCGCTGCGGTTCACGTACAGTTTTTCGTTGGCTTCGACCACTTTGGCGGCCACGATGGTTTCAAAGTTGCGCAATTCGGTTTGGCGCGGGTAACGGCTGCCGTATTTTTTCTTCAGGCCTTCGAACCAGCTGATGGTATATGCCACCAAATGTTCCAGATGGTGGTTGATTTCGTCTATCTTCTTGCGTATGGCCAGCAGTTGGTCGTTTGCCTTGTCGGAGTCAAACTTGGTGATGCGCATCATTTTGATTTCGAGCAGCTTTTGCAGGTCTTCGGTGCGCACCTCGCGTATCAGTGCGGGCTTGAACGGGGTCAGGCGCTTGTCGATATGCGTCGTGGCTTCTTCCGGCGAGCGGCTTTCCTCGAACTGCTTGTCCTTGTAGATGCGTTCTTCGATGAAAATCTTTTCCAGCGAAGTGAAAAACAGTTGTTCTTCCAGCTCGCCTTTCTGGATTTCCAGTTCGCGTTGCAGCAGGTATTTGGTGTGGTCGGTGCTGATGCGCAACAGTTCGCTGACGGAGATGAACATGGGCTTTTTGTCGCGTATGACGCAGCAGTTTGGCGAAATGCTCACTTCGCAGTCTGTGAAGGCGTACAGTGCGTCAATGGCTTTGTCGGACGAGCTTCCGGGCTGCAGGTGCACCAGAATCTCCACCTTGGCCGAGGTGTTGTCATCTACTTTGCGTATCTTGATTTTGCCTTTCTCGTTGGCCTTTATGATGGAGTCTATGAGCTTGGCCGTGTTCGTGCCGTACGGAATCTCGCTTATGACCAAAGTCTTGTTGTCCGGCTGCTTGGTTATTTTTGCGCGTATTTTGACTGCGCCGCCGCGTTCGCCGTCGTTGTAGCGGCTCACGTCTATGGAGCCGCCCGTCAGGAAGTCGGGATAGAGCGTGAACGGTTCGCCTTTCAGGTAGGCGACAGAGGCATCGAGCAGTTCGTTGAAGTTGTGCGGCAGGATTTTCGAGTTGAGCCCGACGGCAATGCCTTCAACGCCCTGTGCCAACAACAGCGGGAACTTTACCGGCAGGTTGATAGGCTCTTTGTTGCGCCCGTCGTACGACAGTTTCCATTCCGTTGTTTTCGGGTTGAACACGGCCTCCAACGCGAATTTGCTCAGGCGGGCTTCGATGTAGCGCGGTGCGGCCGCGCCGTCGCCGGTCAGGATATTGCCCCAGTTTCCCTGGCAGTCTATGAGCAGGTCTTTTTGTCCGAGTTGCACGAGTGCGTCGCCGATGGAGGCGTCTCCGTGCGGGTGAAACTGCATGGTGTGCCCCACAATGTTCGCCACTTTGTTGTAACGCCCGTCGTCTAAGCGTTTCATGGCGTGCAGAATGCGGCGTTGCACGGGCTTCAGTCCGTCGTACACGTCGGGCACGGCACGCTCCAGAATAACGTAGGACGCATAATCCAAGAACCAGTTCTGGTACATGCCGGTCAGGTGATACTTTACGGACGCATCCGAACTGACATGCGCCTGATGGGCGGACTCTTCAGCAGGAATGGCTTCATTTGGTTCTTGCCCGGGCGTTTCCTCGTCCCGGACATTCAAAACGTCGTTGTCATCGCGAGTGTCATCAATCATGCTCATAAGCGGTTTGTCAAAAAGGCGCGCAAAGTTAGGTTTTTTTTTCCGTCTAACCAAGCTCCACGCCGGCCCATTCCACCTGCCCGCCCAAGGGCGGTTGGCGTTTGGCCACGCTGACGCTTACGTGCGTGATTTGCGGAAACTGCCTGCCTATAGCGGCCCGGATGCGTGCCGCCACGTGTTCCAGCAGGTTGGAGGGTATTTCCATTTCGCGCTTCACAATGTCGTACAGTTGCCGGTAGTTGAGCGTATCTTCCAATGCGTCGGTTTGGCAGGCGGCACACGCGGGCAGCTCCACGGTCAGGTTTACCAAAAAACGATTGCCGTTCTTCCTTTCTTCCGGGAAATAGCCGTGATAGGCAAAAAAGTGCATGTTGGTCAGACTGATTTTCATAGCTTGTCGGTTTGTTCTATGGTGGAGGTGACGGTGCCGTCGGCAAACTCGGTTGTGATGCGGTCGCCGCCGGCCAATGCCGCGACCGAAGTCACCGGCTTGCCGTCCTTCAAGGTCAGCGTGTATCCTTGCTTCAATATCCGCAGGGGCGAATGCAGTTCAATGGTCTTTTGCAGCATCTCCAATTTGTTCCGTTGCCGTGCTAACCACCGCTCGTTGGCCGCCCCGAAGCGTACGACCAGCAGATCTAAGCGGCGTTGCTGCCCGTCGGACAGGTGGCCGATGGCTTGCAGCAGGCGTTGTTTCAGTTGCGCGATGGTGTCGGCCTGCCGTAGCAGGCAGTTAATGAAAAACTCGGCTGTGGCTGTCGGGGTTTTCTGCGCGCTGTGCGCCACCATGTCCAGCACGCTCACGTCGCGCAAATGCCCGATGCCGGTAACGACGGGCAGCGGAAACTGCGCGCAGTTGAGCGCGAGCTCGTAGCGGTCGAAGCAACTGAGGTCGGTGGTTGCGCCGCCGCCGCGTATGATCACCACCGCATCGAACGCTTCCGCGCGGCGGAAAATCCGCTCTAACGCGTGGATAATGCTCGCTTCGGCATGCTCGCCTTGCATAATGGCGGCAAACAGTTCCGTCCGGAAGGCGAAACCGTAAGGGTTTTGCGCCAACTGATGGCGGAAATCGCCGTAGCCGGCGGCTGTTTCCGACGAAATAACAGCCAGGCGTTGCGGCAGGGTGGGGAAGGGCAGCTGCCTGTTCATGTCCATGATGCCGTCGGCCTGCAGTTGCGCAATGACTTCCATGCGCCGCCGTGCCATGTCGCCGAGGGTGTAGGTCGGGTTTATGTCGTGTATGTGCAGCTGCAGCCCGTAGGCCGGATGGAACTCCACCCGGACGTACACTAACACTTGCAGCCCGGCACGCAGCGGCTGCCCGGTTTCCTGCTCAAAGTAGGGCTTCAGCATGCCGAACACCTTTGCCCAACACACGGCCCGCACCCGGGCCACGATGCGGCCGGAGGCTGCGTCTTTTTCTATCAGCTCCAAGTAGCAACTCCCGTTGCGTACGCTCAGCTCGGCTATCTCGGCACGCACCCACACCGCTTCCGGAAAGTCGGCGCGGATACTGTCGGCTATGCCGGCACACAGTTGCGAAAGGCTTCGTTCCATATCGTGAGGTTTGCGCCTGCAAAGGTATGGAAAATATGCCAAACCGAGCAGGCATAAAAAAAGCTCGCCAAGGCCGGAGGCCTTGGCGAGATAATTATAGTGCGTGTGTACGCTTACTGCGTGACGCTTACTGACGGGCTGCCACCTTGGTGGTTTCTCCACCGACGGAAATGATGTATATTCCGGCCGATGGCAAGGTGAAGCGTTGTTCTGTGGTGCTCAATACCACTTGGCCGAGAGCGGAGTAAACCCGTACCTGCGTGCCGGCTTCAACCGACAGCTCTACTTCCAGGCCGCGTACGGTTACTTTCGATGCCA
>CAYUYS010000039.1:0-11934 GCA_964449415.1 uncultured Paludibacteraceae bacterium
GTGATTTCCTGCCCGAACACCAATTTCCGGCAAAAATCCCTGATGAGCAGATAGGCCTGTTGTTCCGGGCGTTGTGCTATCAGACAGTCGATAAGGCCGTTTTTCAGGTATGCGACGTTCTTTTCCAGCAAATCATAACCAATCAGTCGTATGTCGGTGCGGTTTGTCGCCTCAAAAAGTTGCGCCAGTTTGTAGGCGCGTGAATTAAAGATGATAGCGGCCTTTGTGTTCGGGTTTTCCTTAAAGACACGCTCCAGCATATCTTGGTTGCCCACCGGATTGTTTTCCTGAAGGAGCATGGTTATGTATTTGTATCTGGTGTCCAGCCCGTGCGCGTGTACATACGCCATAAACCCTTTGTAGCGGTTCTTTGTCTGGTTGTTGATGGCACTTTTGGCTCGGTACATGCGTACCAGCAGCACCTTTGACTTTTCGGGCAGATGTTCCAGCAGGAGTTTGGCGGCTATCCATCCGCTTTGGAAGGAATGTTGGCCGTAATAGCACAGAAAATCGTCTGTATCGACCATGGAATCGACAAAGCCGTACGGAATCTGTCCGGCTTGCAGTGTTTCGATCCATTTTTTGGCTTCGTCGCTGAAAATGGGTGCCATGATGACGGCATCCGGCGTGTCTTCGTTTATTTTTTCGGTCTGCTCCTTGAACGATTCCGGCTCGAACTGGTTGTAAAAATAGCGTTTTGTCTGGACGTGAAAATTGCTGAATTCGCTTTCTGCCAGCGAAATTCCTTTGTCTACCGCTTCCCAATAATCTCCTTCCTGATAGGCCGGAAGGCATACGGCAAACGTGTATTGTTTTTTCAGTGCCAGCGAGCGGGCGTGGATATTCGGCTTGTAATTCAGTTCGTCCAAGATTTTCTGCACGGCGGCTCTGCTCTTTTCCGAAACTTCACCCCGGTGGTGCAATACCCTGTCCACGGTTCCCTCAGAAACGCCGGCCATTGTGGCAATATCCTTGATACGTATTTTTCTGTTCATGTGTACGTTTATGGATGCAGATGCTTGGTCCAGAAGTATTGTTTGGGCTGACAGTCGGCGAATCCCATGTGTTGGTACAGCCTGAGAGCGGCCGGGTTGTCTTCGCGCACTTCCAGTGTTATCTTGCAGCAATTTCGCTTACGGGCCTCGGCGGTGACTTGTTCCAATAGTTTGCGCCCCAGTTTTTGGCCGCGGAAACGGCTGTGGATAATCACATCGTGTATGTAAAGATAGGGTTGTACCTTGAATGTGGAAAATAATTCGAAGCACGTGGTCAGTCCGGCATATTCGTCGTTCAGGCGGATGAACAGAACGAAAGTCTTTGGCCGCGTTTTGAGTGCTTCAATCAGCTTGGTTTGCTGCTCCGGAGTCAATGCAGGCGCATTTCCCATGGGGTCTTGCATGTAGTGGGCGTACAAATTCAGCAAGGCCTGTACATGTTCCGGATTGTCAAAATTGCAAAATTCAAAAGCAACCATGACTGTATGTTTATTTTCGGACATACTCCGCGAAAGAGTAGGGATATGGATTTTTTTCATCGGCATCGTGACGCTCGCGCCGAGTCTCCAGCCATATTTCCGGTCTGATTTCCGGGAAGAACGTGTCTGCATCCGGCCAACTGTGGTGTATGTGCGTAATGTACAGTTTGTCGGCTATGTGCATGAATTGCCGGTACACCATGCCGCCGCCAATGATGAAGTTTTCCTGTTCGGCATCGGCCAGACGGACGGCCTCTTCGATGGAGTAGGCCATTTCGACACCTGCTATCTGTTCGCCTCGTATGTCGGAAATCACAATGTTGCGCCGGTTGGGCAACGGATGTTTTGGCAGGGAAAAAAAGGTGCGTTTGCCCATGATAACGGTCTTGCCGCTTGTTTTTTCCTTAAAATGTTTCAGGTCGTTCGGCAGATGACAAAGCAGTTCGTTGTTTCTGCCTATGGCATAATTTTCGGCGATGGCAACAATAATGGATATCATGCTTTTGCAAGGTTATGCTTGTTCAGAACTGCGCTATTTCTTCTGTTTTTCTCTTACACCGACACCACACCTTTGATATGCGGATGCGGATGGTAGTCGACCAGCTCGAAATCGTTGTATGTGAACCGGAAAATGTCTTTTATGTCGGGATTTATTTTCATGGTCGGCAGCGGCCGCGGTTCGCGTGTCAGTTGCAGCCTGACTTGTTCCAGATGGTTGTTGTAGATGTGTGCATCTCCCAGCGTATGCACAAAGTCACCGCATTGCAGCCCGGTTACTTGCGCCATCATTTGCAGCAGCAGCGCGTAAGAAGCCATGTTGAAGGGAAGGCCGAGGAAAATGTCGGCGCTGCGTTGATACAGTTGCAGGCTTAGCTTGCCGTCGGCTACGTAAAATTGAAAAAAAGCATGGCAAGGCGGCAGATTCATTCGGTTGAGATCCGCCACGTTCCAGGCACTGACGATGATGCGCCGCGAATCCGGATGGTGCTTGATGGTTTCCACAGCCTCCGAAATCTGATCAATAAAACCGCCGTCGTAAGTAGGCCAGGAGCGCCATTGGTATCCGTAAATATGTCCCAGATCGCCGTTTTCATCGGCCCATTCGTTCCAGATGCGCACGCCGTTGTCCTGCAAGTATTTTACATTCGTATCGCCTTTCAGAAACCAGAGTAGCTCATGTATAATGGATTTTAGGTGCAGTTTTTTTGTGGTGAGGCACGGAAAGCCATCCGCCAGGTTGAAACGCATCTGATGGCCGAAAATGCTGATGGTGCCTGTTCCCGTACGATCTTCCTTGTGCACGCCTTCTGCGAGAACCCTGTTCAGCAAATCGATGTATTGCTTCATGGATGCGATGTTTTTAAAACAGTTTGTATGTCGTTTTTAATACTTTGAATTCGGTACGCCGATTTATCTGGTTGGCAATTTCCTGTTGTTCGGGTGTCAGCGAGTCCACAAAAGTCTCGTTCAATTCCGTGCCTACCGGAATGAACGGATATTTGTCGTGGATGGCTTTGTCGGCCACGACGGGTTGCTCTTTCCCGTATCCGACAGGTGTCAGTCTGTCTTTTTCTATGCCTTTTGCAATCAGGAAGTTCACAACCGATTGCGCCCGTTTTTCCGACAGGGTCTTGTTGTGTTCCACATTGCCCACCTTATCGGTATGTGCGCTTAGTTCGATGGTAATATTCGGGTTGTCGTTCAGTAGTTTGACCAGTTCCAGTAATGAATTTTCCGATTCGGGCGTGATGTCCCATTTCCCGAATTCGTAAAAGATATTTTCCATGGTAATGGGTTTGCTGATGGGTGTCAGCAAAAAGTCTTGCTTGTAGGATTTGCTGTCGGTCAATCCTTGGGTAGACAGGGTTTGTTTTTGGTTCAGAAATCCGCGGCACGAGGCCAGTATGACGTAGTCCGCGTTTTGGGCCAGTTTGAAACGGTACGAACCATCTTTTTTGGCCTGGATTTTCGCGTTCATGCCGTTGGTACCTACAATCCGGACATAGGCATCTGTTATGGTTTCGCCGTTATAGTCGGTAACTTTTCCTTCTACTTGATATATCAGTTCGGGCAGTTCGAATGCATAGATGGCATCATAACCTTTTTTGTCGTTTCTGTTGGAGCTGAAAAAACCGCTTTCGGTGTCTCCGGCAAATGTGATTCCGAAATCATCATAGTTTGTATTGAATGGTTGTCCCATGTTTTCCACTTGCCAGTGCCCATTGGTGTAGACGGCTTTGAACAGGTCGAGGCCGCCATATCCGGCGTGGCCGCGCGATGAGAAATACAAGGTTGTATCGTTGCGCAGGGTGGGGAACATTTCATCTTCCGATGTGTTGATTTCCGGTCCCAGGTTTTCTACTGCTTTCCATTCGCCGTCTGCGTAGGTAGCCCGCCAGATGTCGTTGCCGCCGAATCCGCCCGGAGCATCTGATACAAAATATAGCGTCAGGCCATCCGACGAGATGCTTGGATGTGCTGTCGTAATGGTGCTGTCCTGGAATAAGGTGACGGATTGCGGTTCGCTCCATTCGCCGCCGGCGCGGCTGGACACATAAATGCGTGCGCCGCAGTCACTTCCGTTTACCGAGATGGCCCGTGTGAAATACATGGTTTTTCCATCGGCTGTGAATGAGCATACGCCTTCATCGTTTTCCGAACTGAGTGCTGCGACTTTTTCCACTTCTTCCCATTTGCCGGTTACGTTTTTGCGTACGGAATAAATGTGATTCTCCGGAACGCCGGTAATGGCGCTGTTTTTTCCTATGGCTTTGGCTCTGGCCTGACTTCTGTTGGATGTAAACATCAGTGCGTCTGCCGATTCGCCTATGAAGGCCGGCGCGAATGTACTGCTCCGCTTCGCATTAAAATCGGTGACAGCTTGTATTTTGTAACGGCTCGGAATGGTGCGCCATACGTTCACTTGTTCGCAGGCGGCCAGCCCGTTCAGGGCGATGGGATCTTCCGGATATGCTTCCAGATATATTTCGTACTGTTTGGCAGCATCGGCATATTTTCCGTTTTGCTGGAGCACTTGAGCATAGCGTAAATACACAATCGAATCCGGATAGTTGTTTCGGATGGCATAATTGTACACTTGCGCTGTCCGCTTGTGGTTCAGCCGTCTGTAGCAGTCGGCTTGCTTGTATGCAATCTCGGCGCGTTTGTTTCTGTCCTTGTAGGAAATACGGCCGTAAATGCTTTTATACATTTCACCGGCCGTATAATACTCGCCTATATCGTACTTCTTGTCAGCTTTTTTGATACGTGCGTTAATGCCGCAACTGGTTGTCAATATGCCGATAAGTCCGCAGCAAATGCAATTGCGTATGTTCATCGACGAAAAAATGGCATGTTTTCTATGTGTCGTCTGTTTTGTCGGCATTACTTCAACAAAATTCTGTCCGTTCCGCCTTTTTCCGGTTATATCAATTCGTGAATAATCAGGCCGGAACGCAATTTAGGCTCAAACCAAGTCGTTTTCGGAGGCATGATATTCCCGGAATCGGCGATGTCTGTCAACTGTTTCATGGAAACCGGATAGAGCGCGAGCGCGGCTTTCATTTCGCCGTTGTCCACACGCCGTTTCAGTTCTCCCAGTCCTCTGATTCCGCCTACGAAATCGACGCGTTTGTCGCTACGCAAATCCTTGATGCCCAGAATGTCGTTCAATATCAGGTTTGACGAAATGGTTACATCCAGCACACCGATTGGGTCGTTGTCGTCGTAGGTTCCGGGTTTCGCCGTGAGCGAATACCATGTTCCTGCCAAATATAACGAGAAATTGTGCAATTTATTGGGTTTGTAAATTTCCGTGCCTTTTTTCTCAAGCGTGAAGTTTTCTGACAGTTTTGCCAGAAACTCGTCTTCCGACAAACCATTCAGGTCTTTCACCACGCGGTTGTAGTCGATAATATTCAGTTGGTTGTCCGGGAAACAAACAGCCAGGAAGTAGTTATATTCCTCGTCGCCTTTGTGGTTGGGATTCTGCAGTTTCTTTTCATGTCCGACCAATGCGGCTGCTGCGCTGCGATGATGCCCGTCGGCAATGTAAAGTGACGGTATCTGCGCGAAAATGTCGGTTATCCGGCGAATGGTTTCGTCATCGTCAATTACCCAGAAGTGGTGTCCGAAGCCGTCCAAGTCGGCGGTGAAGTCGTATTCCGGTGTCCGGGCGGTAACGCGGGCGACAATGGCGTCCAGATCGTCGCGGTGCGGATAGGCAAAAAAGACCGGCTCGATATTGGCGTTGTTTACGCGTACGTGTTTCATGCGGTCTTCTTCCTTGTCGCGGCGCGTCAGTTCGTGTTTCTTGATTTTTCCGGTCATGTAATCCTCTACGGCGGCACAAACAACCAGACCGTATTGTGTGCGCCCTTCCATTGTCTGAGCATACACGTAATATTGCTCTTTTGTGTCCTGTTTCAGCCAGCCTTTTTGCCTGAACATGGCAAAATTCTCCGCTGCTTTTTCATAAACGACCGGATCGTGTTCGCTGATGCCCGCAGGAAAGTCTATTTCCGGCTTGATAATGTGATACAACGACATTTCGTTGCCGGCTGCTTCGGCGCGCGCTTCATCGGAGTTTAACACATCGTATGGGCGCGAAGAGATCCGTTTTGCCAATTCTTTGGGCGGGCGTATACCTTTGAAAGGTTTGACAGTAGCCATAAATTCAGTTTTGTCGGTAGTTGTATGTTTATTGGTTTGTCTTGTCGTTTGTCATCGAACAAGTACCGTTGATAATGGCATTGGGCTCAACAACCAATATTTTGGTTTTTATTTCTCCGGTAATGTTGGCGGTTGCGCGCACTGTCAATGTTCCTTTAATGTCCAGTTTGCCGTCGAACGAGCCGAATATTTCTGCGTTGACGCATTGGATTGTCCCTTTTATGAATCCTGACTGGCCGATAATTACTTTGCTTTTGCTGTTGATGTCTCCTTCTACGGTGCCGTCTATTCTGAAATCGCCGTCGGCAATAATGGTTCCTATTATTTTACTGCCGGCAATGAGTGCGTTGTACAAAGCACCGTTTGTTGTTTTGGTTGCTATTTCTTTTGTCATAATGTTTTCTTTAGGCGGATTGGATGTATGCCTTTGGAAGATGAGAGAAGCCATAAATCCAGTTGTTTGTCGGTAGTTGTGTTTTTATTTGTTTATCTTGTCGTTGGTCATCGAACAAGTACCGTTGATAATGGCATTGGGTTCCACAAGCAATATTTTGGTTTTTATATCGCCGGTGATGTTGGCGGTTTCGCGTACTGCCAATGTTTCTCTAATTTCCAATTTGCCGTCGAATGTGCCGAATATTTCCGCGTTGACGCACTGGATGGTTCCTTTCATGAATCCTTGCTGGCCGATAATTACCTTGCCTTTGCACTCTATTTCTCCTTCTACGGTGCCGTCTATTCTGAAATCGCCGTCGGCTACAATGGTTCCTGTTATTTTACTGCCGGCAGTGAGTGCGTTATACAAAGTACCGCCTGTTGGTTTGTTTGCTATTTCTTTTCCCATAATGTTTTGTTGTTTAATTTATGTTTTTGACCGCCAAAATTACTTCTTTTTTTCAGAATCCACAAATGTATGGACTTCCTGTTTGTGTTAATCGATATTAAAAGCAACCGTCCGCGCACGCGAAGTTTTTTACAAATTTTTCGGTTAACCTTGCTATTGCATATTGTCGCAGATCGGCTATGGCAATTTTTTTACATGAGCGGATTTCCCCGTCGTGGCAGTCAAAGCTGAAAAAGCGGGCATGTATGCGCTGATGACTCAACACGTGTTTTATTTCATCCGATACCTTGTTCAGGGTCAGTTCCGACAGGTTTTCTGTGTACAGCATGAAATCCGGATGCGCCAATAATTGTTCAGCTGTCAGCAGGGTGTTTGTTTCGATAAGCGGGAATTCGTACAAATGTTTCCAAATGTCGTTATTGCCGCGTTTTTGCAGGAATGTATATCCTTCGGCGTTGAAAAACAGGTAATTGAAATATCTGTCGGACACTTTTGTCCGATTTGCCTTGACGGGTAACTTGTCCACGGAGTTTGTACGTGCAGCCACGCAGATTTCGAGCAAAGGGCATTGGTGACACGATGCGTTGTTTGGTGTGCATTGCAGCGCACCAAATTCCATAATTGCCTGGTTGTATGTGGCCGGTTCCGTCAGGTCCATCAACGTTTCCGCCATGTAGGCAAATTCTTTTCTGCCATTGCCCGTGTCAATGGGCGCATGTATGCCGAACAGGCGTGAAAGCACCCGGAAAACATTTCCATCAAGTACCGGATAAGGCATGTTGTATGCAAAAGAGCAGATAGCAGCAGCCGTATAGTCACCAATACCTTTCAGTTGGCGTACATGCGCGTATTCGCGGGGAAACTTCCCTCCGAATTCAGTCATAACCTGACGGGCCGCCTGATGCAGATGGCGGGCGCGGCTGTAGTATCCCAGTCCCTGCCAGCAACGCAATACCTCGTCTTCTTCCGCCGCCGCCAATGAACCGACATCAGGAAACGTGCTGATGAAACGCAAATAATAATCATATCCTTGTACAACCCGCGTCTGTTGCAGGATAATTTCAGAAATCCATATCTTGTACGGGTCTTTTATTTCACGCCATGGCAAGATGCGTTTGTTGTCTGCATACCATTTTTTCAGCTCTTGCCGGATATGTTCCAATGTGTCCATTGTCTTGTTTTGTAAGTGATTCAGAAAATCAGGTGTGCCTAACCTTCCGGCATCTTTTTTTGTACATGCCGATTTCGCAAAAATACTATGTTTTTGACAAACACGCCAGAAATGATCCGGAAAATCCGCCTTTGTATAAGCAATTTACCGAAACCGGGAGCAGTTATACACTTTTTGTGTTATCTTTGCACGCAAAATGCACTATGTGCGGCTACATGTCCTTTCGAATGCAATTGACAACCAAGATATAACCAAAATATAACACAATGGAATTTATGAAGAAACAATTGTTTTTTATGCTGGCGGTTTTGTCGTTGGCCGCATGTACGAACAATAATTCGTACAGAATCAACGGAACTGTTGCCGATGGCCTTTTCGATGACGGCGCAGTGGTATATATCCAGCAGCGCGTCGTGCGCGAATGGGTTGTGATGGATAGTGCTGTCGTTTCGGATGGCCGTTTTTCGTTTGAAGGGACGGTTGATGAACCGTATTTCGCGTATGTTACCTATTATGCGGAAGGAAGAACGAGGAGATTTGCCGACATAATAGTGGAACCGGGAATCCTCGAGCTATCCGTAGATGCAGAACAAACCCGTCGTGCCGGCACGCCTCAAAACGACTTGTTGCAGTCGTTCTACGACAAGGAAGCTGCGTTGTTCGCTATTTATGGCGCAAAGTATAAGGAACAACAGTCGCAACCGCAAACTCCGGAGAACCAACTGGCATGGGAGGCTTATGTGGATTCCTTGCAAAATGCGGCCGTTGCCCAGACGGTTGATTTTATACTTGCCAATGCCAACACCTTGGCTGCGAATGCAGTGTTTACGACCAATTATTACAATATGTCTATCCAACAAAAGGAGGCCGTTATTGCTTCCATGAACGAAGAAAGCCGGGCTTATGACCGCATTCCGTTGATTATTGAAACGCTGGAAGTGGAGCGTCGTACGGCGGTGGGACAGCCTTACACAGACATTGTGCTTCCTGATCAGGCAGGCAACGACATGTCTCTCGCCTCATTGGTTGGCCAAACCGATTACGTATTGGTGGATTTTTGGGCTTCTTGGTGCGGGCCCTGTCGTGCATCTTTCCCGGAACTGACGGCATTTTACGAGAAATACGCCGGTACGGACAAACTGGAAATCTTCGGCGTTTCACTTGACGGCGATGCGACAGCCTGGATGGATGCCATCGAGAAGGATGGCTTGGTGTGGAAACACGTGTCTGATCTGAAAGGCTGGGAATGTGCCGGCGCACAACTCTATGGCGTCAATTCAATTCCTTCTACTGTCCTGATAGACAAGGCTGGAACGATTGTGGGCAGGAATCTGGGTATTCGGGAAATGGAACAGCTGATAGCGGACGATGACAAATGAGAAGAAAACGCTTTTTTCGATAAAAACAACCTAAATATTTTGCAATCAGAATAAAAATCGTATATTTGCACCCCGTTTTCAGAGTTAAGTATTTTTATAAATCATATTTCAAATATCAGAGCAAATGACTAAAGCTGAAATTGTAAATGAAATCGCCAAAAATACAGGGATTGACAAGGCGACCGTTTTGACTACAGTGGAGTCTTTTATGGAAACAGTGAAGGATTCGTTGGCGAAAAAGGACAATGTTTATTTGAGAGGATTTGGTAGCTTTATCATCAAAGAGCGTGCGGAAAAGAAAGCTCGTAACATTTCCAAGAACACAACCATTACCATTCCTGCACATAACATACCGGCTTTCAGGCCAGCCAAATCATTTACAGAAATAGTAAAATAAATCTCTAATTTTTAAAACAATACAAATATGCCAAGCGGAAAAAAAAGGAAAAGACATAAAATGTCGACGCACAAACGTAAAAAAAGACTTCGCAAGAATAGGCACAAGAAGAAATAAGTGTCTATGAAAATGGTCTGAAAAGAAAATCAAAAACAAGCTTAAAAACAAAGTTGCGATTGTTTTTAAGTTTGTTTTTCTGTTTGTTAACAACTGTTTGAAGGATGGGATGATTCTGGGTGCAGAGTCATGCCTTCAACAAAAAAGAATGAGAATAGTGACAAGCGAATTAGTAGTTGATGTTCGACCTTCTGAAATTTCGATTGCGCTGCTTGAAAACGGGCGTTTGGCCGAGGTGAACCGAGAAGCCCGCGAACAAACCTATGCCGTTGGCAACATCTATTATGGACGCGTAAAAAAGATCATGCCCGGTTTGAATGCAGCATTTGTGGACGTCGGTTACGGTAAAGACGCTTTTTTGCACTATCTTGATTTAGGTCCAACATTTGAAACCCTTTATCGTTACACCAAACAGGCCGTAAGCGACCGAAAAAAAACGCCTGTTATGAACAAGGTGAAAATCCAGCCGGAGCTGGGCAAAACCGGTTCCATTACGGACGTGCTCTCCGTCGGCCAGGAATTGCTTGTTCAGGTAACGAAAGAACCAATATCTACCAAAGGGCCGCGACTTTCTGCCGAAATATCCATAGCCGGACGCTATCTGGTGCTGATTCCGTTTGCAGAAAAAGTGTCGGTATCCGCCAAAATAAGTTCTGCATCGGAACGTGTGCGTTTGCGGAAATTAGTGCAAAGCATCAAACCCAAAGGATTCGGGGTGATTATACGCACGGTGGCGGAAGAAAAGAAAGTGGCGGAACTCGACAACGAACTGAAGATATTGGTAAAACGCTGGGAAGATGTAGTGGCAAAACTGCATAAATCCCAGGCAGTATCGCTTATTTCGGAGGAAATAGGCCGCACGATAGGCATAATCAGGGACATTTTTAACCCGACATTCCAGCATATACACATCAACGACAAGGATGTATTTGCCGAGGTCAGGGATTATGTGGAACTGATTGCACCCGACCGGAAAAATATAGTGAAGTTATACACCGGCGAACTGCCCATTTTTGACAATTTTGCCATTACAAAGCAGTTGAAGACCGGTTTTGGACGTACGGTTTCCTTTAAGAACGGAGCGTATCTGATAATCGAACACACGGAAGCCCTGCACGTGATAGACGTGAACAGCGGCAACCGCTCCAAATCGGATGATCAGGAAACGAATGCGTATGAAGTCAATCTGGCAGCCGCCAATGAAATAGCCCACCAATTGCGCCTGCGCGATATGGGAGGAATTATTGTTGTCGATTTTATCGACATGGCAAAACCGGAACACAAGCAAGGACTGTATGACCACATGCGCGAAATAATGGGAAACGACAGGGCCAAGCACAATATCCTGCAACTGAGCAAATTCGGATTGATGCAGATCACGCGCCAGCGTGTCAGACCCGCAGTTGATATTGATGTTACGGAAACCTGCCCTACTTGTCTGGGAAAACACAAGGTACAGCCGACGATACTCTTTGTCGATGAACTGGAAGACAAAATCAGGCGGGCAACCGAAAAAGGTAACAGTCAGGGACTTGTCTTGTACGTTCACCCCTACGTCGAGGCCTATATTACCAAAGGGTGGTTGAAGTCTGTTATACGCCGTTGGCGTCAGAAGTATGGTCGTGTTCGTGTAATTCCTTCGCAGAATCTTGGTTTTCTGCAATGGGAATTGTACGATAACAAGGGTAACAAATTGGAATTAAAAAAGGAAAGTGCAGAAAGCTGATTGCTGTGACTTAAAAGAAGAGAAAGTGGCTGTTTGGAATCGTACCGGACAGCCTTTTCTTTTGCGGCATCGGCTCTATAAGACCGCTGCGAAAATGAAGAAACCTGCAGCTGCATCCTGTTTCCATTTACACAAAATTCCGGACAGTTCATCAC
>CAYUYS010000040.1:0-11735 GCA_964449415.1 uncultured Paludibacteraceae bacterium
CCGGAGAGGATGCGTTCCGACAGGTGGGGTGTGCCTTTGTAGGTGAGGCGGCTGGCGCCGGAGAGGCGGAGTTTGAGGTCTTCTTCGCACCAGATGTGCGCGCGGCTTGCGCCGGAGCTGGTGAGCTGGGTGCGTTGGGTGCGGAGGGTGGCGGCCTCCAGGCGGCTTGCGCCGGCTATGTCGAACAGGGCGCGGGGGGTGTGCCCGGAGAGTTGGAGTCGGCTTGCGCCGGCGAGGTCGACCGTAAGGGCGGAGTCGAGGCAGAGCTGCAGGTGTGCCCGTCCGGCATCGTAGAGGGCGAGGGTGAGGGCGGGTTGCGTAAGGGGGGCGGTGGTGTGTGCGAGGGTGCCGCCGCGGAGCTCTACTCGGTGCAGTTGGGGTGCGCTGAGGGTGACGTTTACGCGGGCTTGCCGGGCGGAGGAGCGGTTGTAGGTATGGATGTGGAGGACGCTGTCGCGCACTTCGGTGGTGAGGGTTTGGAGCATTTGTTCGGGCCCGGTGAGGGTGAGGGTGTGGAGGCTGTCGGGCGTGAGGGTGAGGTTGATGGCGCCGGTGGCCCGGAGGGCGTGGAAGGCGGGGATGTGCCGGGTTTCCGTAAGGTGGTTTGCGTTTTCATCGTCGAACAGGCCGGAGTTGATGCGGAGGTCTGTGTTGCTTTGCCAGCGGGTCAGGGTCAGGGCCGCAAAGGCGATGAGGGCGAGCATCCACAGGGCAAGGGCGCTCCAGCAGTAGAAGGCGGAGGGTGTGCGGCGGGTGCGGAGGTAGCGGACGAGGGTGTAGGCAAGGGTGAAGAGCGGGATGCCGGCCAGCAGGGTGAGGGCTATGAGGGTGGCGGTGTCTTGCCAGGGGGGGAGGTCGGAGAGGCGGTGGTAGAGGTCGAGGGGGAGGATTTCGACGACGGCGGTGCCGAAGCCGAAGAGGAGGGCCAGCAGCGCGAGGAAGAGGGCGGCGATGACGATAATGACGGTGAAGCCGGCGCAGATGCCGCAGGTGATCAGCAGGGCTTTGAGCAGGGCGCGTAGGATGCGGGCGGCGCGGCGGCGGGTGCGGGCGGCGCGGGTTTGCCGGGGGGATTGCGGGGCGTGTCGGGCGGTGGTTACGGCGTTTTTGATGTTCTCGATGGTGGCTTCCCGGCCTTGCATTTCCAGTTTGTGTGCGGCGGTTTGTGCGGCGGGTGCGATGATCCACATCAGGCAGTAGATGGGGATGACGCCCAGCCACCCGAAGAGGGTGATGATGAGCAGCAGTATGCGCACGATCACTACGTCCCAGCCTACGTAGGCCGCCAGTCCGGCCGCCACGCCTCCGAGCAGGGCGTTGTCGGTGTCTCGGTAGAAGCGTTTGCGGGCTTTGGGGGGTGTGTTGGGTGTGGTTTCGTCGCCGGCGAAGGCGCCGGGGTGTCCCATGGTGTGCATCACTATGCGGAGCATGTCCATGTCCACCACTTCGTGTTTGCGTACTTGGAGCATATCGGCCAGGAGTTCGGCTATGCGTGCTTCTATGTCGGCGAGGATGTCGTCCGGGTCGTCGTCGTCGGCGGCGAGTTGTTGTTTGATGTCCGTCAGGTATTGTTTGAGGGTTTGGTAGGCATCGTCGTCGATGTGGAAGACGGTGCCGTTCAGGTTGATGGTAAGGGTTTGTTTCATGATTGCGGTGTATGTTTTTGGTTTGTAATTTCGCGTAGGGTTTGTATGGCCTTTTGCATGTTTTGCCATTCTTGTTCCAGTTCGGCCAGCATTTGTTCGCCTTTGGGTGTCATGCGGAAGTACTTGCGTGGTGGTCCTTGTGTCGATTCTTTCCAGGTGTAGGTAAGCAGGTCGGCTTTGCGGAGGCGCGAGAGCAGTGGGTAGATGGTTCCTTCCACCACGAGCAGGTGCACTTGCTTGAGTTGGTTGAGCAGGTCTGTGGCGTAGGCTTCTCCGTCTTTGAGAATGAGCAGTATGCAATACTCCAGCAGTCCTTTGCGCATTTGTGGTTGGATGTTGTCCGTCACGTGTTTGGGTTTTTTTGTGAAACTTGCGTTGGGTTGGTTGTTCTCGCTGTGCGGGGGTTGTCGGGTTCAGCATTCGCTGCCGTCTTGGACGTAGTACTCCAATATCTTGAGGCGGAAGAGGTATTCGTATTTGGCCTGTATGCGTTCGGAGATGGCGAGCGTATAGGTGAGTTTGGCGTCGTAGAAGTCGTAGACCGACGACCGTCCGCTCTCGTATTTCTGTTCGGCGTACCTGTAGGCTTCGCGGGCCGAGTGCTCTGACTTCTCTGCCGCTGCTTGGCGGCTTTGCGCTGCCAGCGCGTTGTAGTAGGCTTGGTCGATGTTCTTCCGCAGGGTTTTCTTGGCTTCTTCGGCTTGCAGTCTGTAGTTTTCTACGGAGATGCGGGCGCGGGCCACGTTGTTCTTTACCTGCAGTTTGTTAAATATCGGTATGGTGAGTTGCAGGCCCACGCTGGTGCTCAGGTTATCGGCCAGTTGTTGTCCGAACGGGTTGTTTTGGTAGCCGATCATGTTGTAGTAGCCGGTGCCCAGGCTTGCGGCTGCGCTCAGCGAGGGGTAGTAGTCGGCTTTGGCCGATTTGAGGGCCTTTTCGCCGGCGGTCAGGTTGTATTCGGCCGCTTTGATTTCCGGTCGGTGTTGGAGGGCCATTTGGTACACTTCGTCGTTGGTGAGCAATGCGCCGGCCAGCAGTTCCGTTTCGGTGGGCATGGCCACATCGAAGCCCTCCATGCTTTCCAGCTCCAGTGCCTGTGCCATATCCAGCAGCGCGAGTTGCAGGTCGTTCTGCGCCTGTATTACCGACAGTTCCTCCTTGGCGGCTTGGGCCTCCATGGCGTACAGTTCGCCGGCGGCCAGTCGTTCCGCCTCCACAAGGGCGCGGTTTTGCTCCACTTTCAGTTGGGTGTCGGCTAATTGCTGCTTGGCGGTTTCCAATAGTTCTTTGTTCAATAGGATTTGCAGGTACATGGCGGCGATGTTCATGGTTATGTCTGCCCGGAGTGCCTGCACATCGGCCTCCGAGGCCAGCAGGGATGCTTTGGCCTCATCGATGCTGTACTTCATTTTGAGGCCGTCGAACAGCAGCAGGCTTGCCGACACGCCTAAGTAGGTTTGGTTGGAGTTGGTGTTTTGGTACACGTTGTCCGCTCCTATGCTGCGTCCGAACACCCAGCTTTGCGAGGCTGAGGCGTTCAGGTCGGGCAGCAGGTTTTGGCGTGCCTGCCGGTAGGTGATGGCTTGCGTTTGCTGCTGTTGTATCTGTTGCTTCAACTGGTTGTTGCGTGCCAGGGCCGTATCGATGCACTGCTGCAAGGTGTAGGTCTGCGCACCGGCGGTTGCGGCGCAGGCCGCGAGCGCGGCCGCGAGGATGGTTGCTTTCATTGTCTTGCTGTTTTTATCATTTTCTGTTGCCTCTCACTATGTCTCCCTCCTTGAGGCCTTGGAGAATCTCTATGTTGATGCCATCCGACAGGCCCACCTGCACGGGTGTGCGCACCACGCTCTGGGTCAGGGTGTCGGTTATCAGGCTCACAAAGACGGAGTCGCCGCTGAACTCTATGGTGCTTTCCGGCAGGGTGAGTACCTGTTCGCGTCGGGCCAGCACAATCTCCGCATTGGCACTGTAGCCGGAGCGTACGTTCACGCTGTCGGGGATGTGTGCCGCGCCTTTTATCTCGAACATAATCGCACCGTTTTCTTCCAGGGCTTTGGGCGATATGTATTCCAGCACGGCCCGGAAGCGCCTGTCGTTCACCGCACCGATAATCAGCTCCATTTCCATGCCTTCGTAGAGCCGGCCCACTTCGGTTTCATCCATCTGCCCCACAAACAGCATGTCGCCCATGTCGGCCACGGTGGCAATGGTTGTACCGTCGTTGAAGGTATTGCTCTGGATAACGGAGTTGCCCACCTTGATGGGGATGTCCAGTATCATCCCGGTGATGGTGCTGCGTACCAGCGTGTTGGTGAATGTGCTTTCCTTGGCGGCTATGCCGTCGCGGGTTATGCTCAGGTTGTTCTGCGCGGCCTCCAGTTCTTCCTTGTCGGCGTTGTACTGCAGTTGGCTCTTCTCAAAGTCTTCGCGCGAGATGACTCCTTTGTCATACAGTTGCCGGTCGCGTTCGAAGTTGCGTTCCGTTTGCGCCAGGTTGTATTCGGCCAGTCGCACGCGGCTCTCCGCCGAGTTCAGCGTAGCCATGTCGGGGATTACCTTGATTTTGGCTATCACCTCGTTTGCCTTGACCGGTTGTCCGGGTTCCTTGTAGAGTTCGGAGATAATGCCCGAGAGCTGGGGTTTGATCAACACTTCGTCGCGGGGCTCCACCTTGCCGGTGACCACCGTGCGCTTTTCTATGTCGGCGCGCACCACTGCATGCGTTTCATAACTGACCTGCTCCGGCCTCGATTTCTTCCACAGGAAGACGAAAGTCCAAATCACTCCTATTGCCAACAAGAGCAACAATGCCCATTTAAAAATCTTTTTCAACATATTGTCTGTGTATTAAGGTTTCCGTTATTAAATATCTGGTTGCTTTATTCTTCGTTCAGTGCCTCAATCGGCTTTATGGCCAATGCCCGCGCGGCCGGCATCAGGCCGGCCAGTGCACCCACCAGCACGATAATGACCCATGCGCTCACGGCTGTGGTAAAGGCTATTTCCGGGTTTTTCAGTATCATGTCTTCCGACGATTCCATCATCGCGCCGATGCCTTGTATGGCCAGCACGCCCAGCACAATGCCTAACAGTCCGGCCAGTGTGGTCAGCACAATGCTTTCGGAAATGATTTGCGTGGCAATGTTGCGCGGCGACGCACCGATGGCCCGCCGTATGCCTATTTCCTTGGTGCGCTCGCGGATAGTTACCATCATGATGTTGCTCACACCCACCGCGCCGGCCATTAGGGTGCCCAGCCCGACAATCCATATCAGCGCCGAAATGCCGATGCCCAAGTATTTGAACATGTTGAACTGCTCTTCCAGGTTCATGCTCATCACAGCCGAAGCATCGGTTGGGGAGATCTGGTGCTGTTGCTTCAGGACGGCCTTTACCTGTTCTTCCACTTGCTTCACGGCTATGTCGGGCGCGGTTGTTATGGCCAGCATGTGCACCTTGTCGCCCATGTTGTAGGCCTGCTGCATGGTGGTAATCGGCAAGATGACGCTTCGGGCCGGGCGGCCGCCGATATTCACACCGGAAGAGCCTGCGCCGCTCACGCCCACCACGCGGAAATAAATCCCGTTCACGCGGATGTACTTGCCCAACGGGTCTTCACCCGGCGTGAACAAGGCATCGTACACGTTCTGCCCGATAACGCACACCTTGCGCTTTTCCAGCATATCTATGTCGTTGATGTACCGGCCGAAGGTCATCCGGACCTGTTCCAGCTTGACGTAGTCCGGTGTCTGCCCCTTGACGTTGTAGGTTTCCGCACGGTCGCCATACACCACGTTGTCGGAGGAGCTGTTGCCGAACAGTACGGGAATCACCAGATCCACATTGGGCACGCGCTCGCGGATGATGTCCATGTCCGCGTTGACCATGTCCCAGTAACGCCCTTTCCGGAAGCCCATGTAGGGTTCGGAAGTAGCGTCGCTCATCAGGATGCACGAATTGGTGGCAAAACCCGAAATCTGCGAAAAAATGCCGTTTTTCAGCGCATTGCCAAAGCCAATCATAATCATGAGCATGAAGATGCCCCAGAACACGCCGAAGGCCGTCAGCACACTGCGCGACTTGTTCTTTGTGATGGTCAACCATATTTCTTTCCACTTGTCCATATCTTTTCCGCTGCAAATGACGTTTGGTTTATTTGTCGGCCATCATGGCCTCTATGGGTTTGATTTTAACCGCCCTGCGGGCAGGCATATAGCCCGAAACGACACCGGCAATGACCAGTATGACCGTTGCCAGGAAAACGTAGGGCAGCTCCACCGTCGGGTCCTTGAATATGCTTCCGCCTTGTTCGCTGCCGAGGTTCATGCTGTTGTTAATCAGTTCTACCAGCCCGATACCGGCCATCATGCCCATGTATCCGAACGCCAGCGTGATAATCAGGGCCTCGCCTATGATGTTGAGAATGATGTTGCGCGGCGACGCGCCAATGGCCTTGCGTATGCCTATTTCGCGTGTGCGTTCCTTCACCGACACCAGCATGATATTGCTCACGCCCACCGCGCCCGACATCAGCGTGCTGATACCGACAAGCAGGATAAAAACCGTAAGCGCCCGGATAATCGTCTGTATTTGCATATAGTCTTCCAGCGTATTCCACACGCCGATGGCGCGCCAGTCGTTTCGGTCGAACTGCATGAGCTGCCCGAGCCGCGCCCGCAACTCTTCCTCAAAAGCCTCGTTCGCTTCCTTCGTATCCAAACCTTTGAGCGTGAAATACATATCAGAAAAACGCAAATCGGAACGGAAAATGGCCATGCTTACCGGGAACGGCGTATAAACCGTTGCGCCCTCCCAATTGCTCCCCTTGCTAACCACGCCGACCACCTGAAACAGCAGGTTGTTTATTATAATGTACTGCCCGAGCACGTCCGGCCGGTTTTTGAACAGTTTTTCGGCTATGCGTTCATCAATCACCGCCACCTTTTTCATGCCATGCAGGTCGGAGGAATTGATAAACCGCCCTTGCAGCACCTTCAGACCGTAAATGTCGCGATATCCCGGCTCAACACCGCGGAAGTTGCCCGTAGTGGTTTCGCTGCCGTATGCCATATTGATTTCCCAATGCTCATCAGAACAGGAGAACTTGTCCACTTCCGGCATATTGCGCACCAGCGTGGCTTCCTCGTCGGTAAAATACAGCCTGCGGTTGGCCTGCCAGCCCATATACGGAATGGAAGTACGCCCGGCCCAAATGTTGACCATGTTCAGGCTGCGCGTCCCGAAGTTGCTCATAATGCCGTTTTTGATGCCCGTATTGGCCGCCAGCAACACGATGAAGATAAAAATGCCCCACGCCACGGCAAATCCCGTCATACAAGTCCGGAACTTGTTTTGCCGGAGCGATGTCCATATTTCGCGTATAATGTCCATATTCACGTATTGAAAAACACCTGACAATCAACCTTCCTGCTCTATCTGTCCGTCTTTGATGCGGATAATCCGGCGTGTTTTGGCCGCGACTGTCGGGTCGTGCGTTACCACTACGGTCGTTATGCCTTCGGCGTTGAGCTGCCGGAACACTTCCATGACTTCTTCGGAGGTCTTGCTGTCCAATGCGCCGGTCGGTTCGTCGGCCAGCAACAGTTTGGGCTGCGACACAATGGCGCGCGCAATGGCCACACGCTGTTTCTGCCCGCCGGACATTTCATTCGGCAAATGGTCCGCCCAATCTTTCAAGCCCATTTTGTCCAGATATTCCATCGCTATCAGGTTGCGTTTGCGGCGGCTCACATGCTTGTAGTAGAGCGGCAAAGCCACATTCTCCACAGCGGTCTTGAACGAAATCAGGTTGAACGACTGGAACACGAAACCAATCAGTTCGTTGCGGTAACGCGCGCCCTGCGTTTCGTTCAAGTTCTTTATCAGGCGGCCATCCAGATAATATTCGCCCTCATCGTAATTGTCCAGAATGCCGAGGATATTGAGCAAGGTGGATTTGCCGGAACCCGATGCGCCCATAATGGAAACAAAATCACCATTTTCCACATGCAGGTCAATGCCTTTCAGCACATGCAGCGGATTGGCTCCGTTCAGGTTGTACGACTTGTGAATGTTATGTAAACGTATCATATCTTTATCAGAAATAAAGCAACTCTTCTATTTTTTTGCGTCGCAAAGATAAATAGAATTTTCAGTACTATGCAATACAAAGAATTAAAATAAACATCATTTAACAGACAAAAGAGGACTTTCCAACACGCGGATAACGGAATGCAGCTCATCAAGAGCGCTTATTGGATCGATTGTAGTTGGGAAATGGGTTTGTCGATGTGCAAAACGTTACAGCCTCAAACTCAGGCCGGCCAGAATGGTGTCGGGGCAGAAGTTGAAGACGGAGGCCATTTCGCCTGCCATGCAGAAGCCGCAATCGTTGCAAATGTCCGTGCCGTCGCCAATGCAATTGCCGCGGCTGCCGTCCGGGTAGACAAAGTTGGTCACCCAACAGCGGCGTTTGAAACGATTGCGCTTCATTTTCTTCAAACCGGAAACGGAGTTCATAATCGGATAACCTTTTTTCTTGTAGGCAATTACGCGGTCGATTATCCGGTTGCGCAAGTCCCGGTCAATCATCAGGTATTCGGTTTCCGGGAAAGGCGTATGGAAATTGATGGAAATGGATTTGATATGCGGATTGTGGCGGGCATATTCAATGGTTTCGTCCACGCTTTCGTAATTCAGCGTATTGACTACCATATTGACGCTCAATGCCTTGTGGTTTGCCGTCGCGATATTTTGTTCCAGACGCGCAAAAGTGCCCTTGCCGCGCACCGCCTCGTGATACGACCCTATGCCGTCAAGGCTCACCCAAATGGAATCGGCACGGCAATTCGCAAAGGGCAACTGTGCGTTGGTAGTGATGGTGGCCGAAAAAAAACCTATCTCCTTGGCCAGGTCTATCAAATCGTTGATATTGCGTTTGCCATCACGCCATATCATGGTTTCGCCACCCTCAAAATCGACAAAGCGCGAACCCAGGTTGTAGGAATACTGCAAATGTTCGCGCACTTGTTCGTAAGTCATGTTATGCGGATGCTCCAACTGATAAACGCTGCAATGCTTGCACTGCAAATTGCAACGATCGGAAATGAACAACACGGTTTGCAGCGGCTTGCGGCGGCCCAATACGCGCGCCCCGAAAAACCACCAACCCAGATAGAAAAACTGTTTCAGCATAGAAGCGTACTTTTTTAGAAGAATGCGATTATCAGATTAACCAAAACCAATATCAGGCAAAAGAACGTAACCAGATTGCGCGCCACCAACCAGCGAATCATAAACCAGTCTATGCCAACACTTTTTATGCCTTCCCAATCGCCCATAGGGCCCATCCAGAAGGCGGGTTCCAAGGAAATTTCCCGGCCGTACAGAAACGCATGCAACGATCTGACCAAATATACGGCCATGGGCAACAACAGGCAAACGGACAAATAAGCCCAATGAAACCAGCCCAAGCTGACGCCAACCAACACGCACACAAACGGCAGCAAATTGAACAGTATCACAAAAACGAACTGCAACCACGGCTTGCCCAGCAGGCGTGCAAAGGTCATTTTCCCGACCTTTTCGTCGGCGGCATGGTCAAGTATCGAATGCGCAAAAATGATATTGACCACCAGCAAGCCGGCGGCAAACGAGAGCAAAACAATTTCCCGGCCGAACAGACCGCAAGCGGCATAGTGCATGCCCAGCATCAGCAGCGGGCCGAACATAAGGCCGATAACCGGTTCGCCCAAACCGTGATAACCCAGTTTGAGCGGCGGCCCGGAATATTCCAGTCCCAGAAACAGACCGGCCAGCGCAATATACACGACCGGCCATCCACGAAACCACAACACAACCAAACCCGCCAGAGCCGCCAGCCCCAGCATGACAACGATCACGCAAGCCAGTTGCCTGACAGTGGCTTTGCCGGAAGTGAGGTAGTCGTATTTGGCGATACGCGCCCGGATGCCTTCCGAAGCCATCGCGTTGCGGCTCTCCCCGCTCCGGACACGGTAATCGAAAAAATCGTCGGCCAAGTTCATGCCCAAATGGGCGCAAATAATGCCGAACAAGGCCACCAAAGCGAGCCAGCCACTGAAACCATCGTGCTTGGCCGCGGCGGCAATGGCCAATAATGCCGGCAAAACACTCTGAGGCAATGCTATGCTGCGGGCATTCTTAATCCAGAACGAAATCTGATGCATACAACTTCACAAGTATAAAGGTTACTGAATTTTCTTTCCGAAAGGTACAAGTGCCAGGTGTGCTAATTTGAAATGCTGCAAACCGAACGGAATGCCGATAACGGTGATGCAAAACACCGCGCCCAACACCCAATGGGAAAGGCAAATGCCGATGCCACCGGCAAGAATCCAAATGACATTCATCAAAACGGACAGGCAACCGCCATCCGAGGGTGTACTGCGTATTTCGCGGCCAAAGGGCATCAGAGCCATCAAGGCAAGTTTGAGGGTCTGCAGCCCGAACGGGATGCCGACAATCGTAATCATAAGTGTCAGGCTCACAACGATGTACTCCAGGAAAATCAGCAAGCCGCCCAACACTATCCACAAGATATTCAGCAAAATATTCATATCAGCAGATGTAAAATTCCGCCGCAAAGATAAGATTTTTGGGGAATACCGGCATAGCGTATCGTAACCGAAAAAGCCGAATAATCATGCAACAAATGGGTTCGTGGGTTTATTCGCCCAACTGCTCTTCGAGGTAGCGGCGCACCTGCTCCACGTCGGAGATTTTTTCGACTATCCTCCCCTCGCGGTCAATCAGGAAGATGCCTCCGCCGGCCGACGACAGGCCGTAAAGATCCCATATACCTTCCGCATTGTCGAGGTCGTAGAGCTGTATCCACGGATAGCCATCCTTTTGGATAGCCAGCCGCATGTTGTTGAGATCATCGTACTCGCGGGCCACACCTACAACCGTGAAGCCGCGTTCGCGGTACTGTTCATAAATCGGAATCAGCTCGATGGAGTGCCTTCGGCACGGCCCGCACCACGAAGCCCAGCAGTCCAGCACGGCAATCTTACCCTCAATCAGTTCCCCGAGCCGATAGCGCTCTCCGTCGAGCGACGGTGCCGTAAAGTCAAGAAACGGCGCTCCGGGAGCCAACCGCTCTACTGCGGCCAACAACTCATCGGTGCGTTGCACCAGCCAGCTGTCCGGGAAACGGGCGCGGTAACTGTTGTAGAGGTTCAGCCACGCCGTGTCCATGGTATGGCCGGCAACATTCTTGACCATTTGCACCTCGCGCTCCAAAGCCGTTGACACTTCGAAAAGCCCTGCCAGCGTCATGTGGCTGCGAATCCGGTCATTCAACCAGCCTTCATAATCTGCCGCTGCAAAGAGGCTGTCGTACAAAATCGATACCCGTTCCATCTCCGCCCGCAGCCACATATCGTCGGCCGAACCCTCCTCGGGATAACCGTACTCGCCATATTTCTCTCTGAGCCAACGAGTTAGCTCGCACCTAATGCTGTCAATCGGTGCATAGATATTCGCCCAATGGTTAAGATACAAGTATAACTCCTCATTGTCGGCACTTCCCGATACATCGACCCGCGTGGTTGCAAACTGCCGGCGGAAGGTGAAACGCAGCGGCTTGCCGTCCGAAAAGAACGTATAGGTCTGGAATTCACCCTTGCGCACATCCTCCTCCACAACCAGTTCGTAGAGGCGAGTGATCGAATCTTGGAACGACAGTTCGAAAGTCCCGCTGACAATATACGCACTTGCTACAGGTTCATCGAAGCGGGGGTCTGCCCTGAACGGGAGGACGATTATCCGCGCGCTGTCGGGATAGAAGTCCAGCCCCCGTCCCGATACCTTCACGGTGCGCAGGTCGGTGTGTCCGCACGAAACGACCGCCACAACAGCGGCGACGGCAAAAAGTATGATGACCGGAGATGATTTCAGGGCTTTCCAAGTGCCTGAGCACTTTTGTCGGAGGGTTGCAATCGTTTTCATAGTATTATATTAACAATTTCACATCGCAAATATACATTTGCTCTTGTCGTTATGTTCCTGATTTTCAGAAAAATATTTTTGCTTATATCGAACTCTCGT
>CAYUYS010000041.1:0-11487 GCA_964449415.1 uncultured Paludibacteraceae bacterium
TCGGATGATACGAAAAAAGGCGACCCTATCAAGTTGCATACTTGCGGGTCACCTTTCTTACCAATTCCTTCGTACGGCGGTCAGCCTTTGGAGGTCTCCTTTTCCATCGCGTGCTTGCGGATGGCCATTAGCTTCTCGTAATCCTCGCGCAAGCCTACTACCAATCTGCCGAAGTCGCGCAGGCCCGTACCGGCCGGTATGAGGTGCCCGCAGATCACGTTCTCCTTCATGCCTTCCAGTTTGTCCACTCTGCCGTTAATGGCGGCATCGTTCAGTACCTTCGTCGTCTCCTGGAACGAGGCAGCGGACATGAAGCTACTGGTCTGTAGCGCCGCGCGCGTAATACCCTGCAATATCTGGCTTGACGTAGCCGGGACGGCATCGCGTGTCTGCACCAATTGCAAGTCCTTGCGCTTCAGGATGGAGTTCTCATCGCGCAGACGACGCGCCGTAATAATCTGTCCGGGCTTCAGGCTCTCCGAGTCTCCGGCGTCGGTCACTACCTTCCTACCCCAGATGCGATCATTCTCCTCCATGAACTCGTTCTTGTCCACTACTTGCTTCTCCAAGAAGCGCGTATCGCCTTGGTCCAGTATCTCTACTTTGCGCATCATCTGCCTCACAATCACCTCGAAATGCTTGTCGTTGATTTTCACACCCTGCAGGCGATAGACATCCTGCACTTCGTTCACAATGTAGTCCTGCACAGCCGTTGGGCCTTTGATAAGCAGTATGTCTGCGGGCGTCACTGCTCCGTCCGACAGGGGCGTTCCCGCACGCACGAAGTCGTTCTCCTGCACAAGTATTTGTTTGGAGAGCGGTATCATGTACTTCTTCACCTCACCCGACTTGGATGTGATGGACAATTCGCGATTACCGCGTTTGATCTTGCCGAAGGTTACTTCGCCGTCAATCTCTGCCACAACGGCCGGGTTAGACGGGTTGCGTGCCTCGAACAATTCCGTCACACGCGGCAGACCACCCGTAATATCTCCGGCCTTGCCCACCGCCCGCGGTATCTTAATCAACATTTGGCCCACTTTCACCTTATCGCCATCCTCCAGCACCAAGTGTGCGCCTACGGGCAGGTTGTACGTCCGCAATATATCACCTTGTTTATCCACAATATGTGCGCTGGGCACTTTGTTGCGGTCTTTCGACTCGATGATAATCTTTTCGCGCAGGCCGGTGGCATCGTCGGTTTCGGTCTTGAACGTTACGTTCTCCACCACATCCTCGAAGCGGATTTCCCCATCATTCTCCACGATAATGACGGCGTTGAACGGGTCCCACTCGCATACTTTGGTGCCCTTGGTGCAAATGTCCTGGTCCTTTACAAACAGCTTGGAGCCGTAGGGTACGTTCTGTGTCGTCAGCACAATGCCCGTGTTTGGATCAACCACGCGCATTTCGGTCAATCGGCTCACTACTATCTGGTATTCCGACTTGTCGTCGTTGACCACCGTAACCGTGCGCAGCTCATCGAACTCCACGCGGCCGTCGTAGCGCAAGACGATGCTGTTTTCGGCTGCCACGTTGGAAGCCACACCCCCGACGTGGAAGGTGCGGAGTGTCAGCTGTGTTCCCGGCTCACCGATCGACTGCGCGGCAATCACGCCGACAGCCTCACCGCGGTTGACCATCTTGCCGGTGGCCAAATTGCGGCCATAGCACTTGGCGCACACGCCCTTCTTCGACTCGCAAGTCAGCACGGAACGGATTTCGACACGTTCTATCGGCGACTCTTGGATAATCCGGGCGGCCTCTTCGCGGATTTCTTCGCCGGTGGCCACAATCAGTTCCCCTGTGGAAGGATGGTAGACATCGTGCACGGAAACGCGTCCCAAGATGCGTTCGTACAGGGAGGCAACCACTTCTTCGTTGTTCTTCAGCTCGGTAGCCACAAGGCCGCGCAAGGTTCCGCAGTCTTCTTCCGTAACAATCACATCGTGCGACACATCCACTAAACGACGGGTTAGGTATCCGGCATCGGCTGTTTTCAGTGCTGTATCGGCCAGACCCTTGCGGGCACCGTGTGTGGAAATGAAGTATTCCAACACCGACAAGCCTTCCTTGAAGTTGGACAGAATCGGGTTTTCGATAATCTGTCCGCCTTCTGCACCGGCTTTCTGTGGTTTGGCCATCAGGCCGCGCATGCCCGACAACTGACGGATTTGCTCCTTGGAACCGCGGGCACCGGAATCCAGCATCATGTACACGGAGTTGAATCCCTGATTGTCGGTGGCTAACTGTTTCATCAAGACATTGGACAGTTTGGAGTTGACATGTGTCCACGTGTCGATAATCTGGTTGTAACGTTCGTTGTTGGTAATGAAACCCATGTTGTAGTTGTTCTGGATTTCTTCTATCTCGGCATTGCCTTCGGCCACAAACTGTTCCTTTTCTGCCGGGATAATGATGTCCCCCAGATTAAACGACAGTCCGCCTTTAAAGGCCATGTAGTAGCCCAAGTCCTTAATGTCGTCCAGGAACTTGGCTGCCGTGGCCATACCGCATACCTTAATCACCTTACCGATAATGTCGCGCAAGGATTTCTTTGACAGCAGCTCGTTCACAAAGCCGACCTCTTTGGGAACACATTTGTTCACCAGTATGCGTCCGACGGTGGTTTTGATAATGATCTGCGCGCCGTGCTCGTCCCGTGTTTTCACGTGAATCCAGGCATGCAAATCGACTTTGCCTTCGTTATAGGCTATCTCCGCTTCTTCGGGAGAATAGAATCTCAGGCCTTCGCCTTTGGCATTGTCGCGGGGTTTGGTTATGTAGTACAGACCCAGCACCATGTCTTGCGACGGCACCGTGATAGGCGCGCCATTGGCCGGATTCAGAATGTTGTGCGACTGGAGCATCAGCAACTGGGCTTCCAATATAGCTTCGTTGCTCAAGGGCAAATGCACCGCCATCTGGTCTCCATCAAAGTCGGCGTTGAAGGCCGTACATGCGAGCGGATGCAACTGAATGGCCTTGCCTTCAATCATTTTGGGCTGGAAAGCCTGAATGCCCAAACGGTGCAATGTCGGGGCGCGGTTCAGCAACACCGGATGCCCTTTCATCACATATTCCAGAATATCCCAGATAACGGGGTCTTTGCGGTCTATGATTTTCTTGGCCGACTTGACGGTCTTGACGATACCGCGCTCAATCAGCCTGCGAATGATAAACGGCTTGTACAGCTCGGCGGCCATGTCTTTGGGCAGACCGCATTCGCCCATCTTCAGTTCGGGCCCTACCACGATTACAGAACGCGCGGAATAGTCCACACGTTTACCGAGCAAGTTTTGGCGGAAACGTCCTTGTTTTCCCTTCAGGCTGTCCGACAAGGATTTGAGCGGACGGTTTGCGTCGGATTTCACTGCACTCGACTTGCGCGAGTTGTCAAACAGCGAGTCTACCGCTTCTTGCAACATGCGCTTTTCGTTGCGCAGAATCACTTCAGGAGCCTTGATTTCCAACAGCCGTTTCAGACGGTTGTTGCGGATAATGACACGGCGATACAGGTCGTTCAGGTCGGAAGTAGCGAAACGGCCGCCATCCAGCGGGACAAGCGGACGCAGCTCCGGCGGGATTACCGGCACGATTTTCACAATCATCCATTCCGGGCGATTGCGATGGCGCGAGGCGCGGAAAGATTCCACCACCTGCAGACGCTTGAGTGCTTCCGCCTTGCGCTGCTGTGATGTGTCTTTGCTGGCCTTGTCGCGCAATTCGTAGGAAAACTTGTCCAGATCCAGACGCTCCAGCAGGTCGCAGACGGCTTCTGCACCCATTTTAGCTATAAACTTATTCGGATCCTTGTCATCCAGCATCTGGTTTTCGCGTGGCAAGGATTCCATTATGTCCAGATATTCATCTTCCGTGAGGAGTTCGCCTGCGGCCAACTGGGTTTCGCCGTGCATTTGTCCATCCAATATGCCCGGCTGAATGATGACGTAGCGTTCATAGTAAATAATGGCATCCAGTTTTTTGGTTGGCATTCCGAGCAGATAGCCCATTTTGTTGGGCAGGGAACGGAAATACCAGATATGTGCCACCGGAACAACCAGCTGAATGTGCCCCATGCGTTCGCGGCGAACCTTTTTTTCCGTAACCTCGACACCGCAACGGTCGCACACAATCCCTTTGTAACGAATACGTTTGTATTTGCCGCAATGGCATTCATAGTCACGTGTCGGCCCGAATATGCGTTCGCAGAACAAGCCATCGCGTTCCGGTTTGTAAGTACGGTAGTTAATTGTTTCCGGTTTTAAAACTTCACCGCTCGAAAGTTTCAGGATTTCCTCCGGCGATGCTAATCCAATGGAGATTTTACTGAAACTTGCTTTTTTATTATCATTCTTAAAAGCCATACTTTATTGTTTATTCTTATCTATCGGTTTTAATTATTCTATCAGGTTTTCTGCATATCCATGAAACACACAGAAAAGCGTGGGCAAGCGTGCTTATTCAAAATTAATGCTCAGGCCCAGACCGCGAAGTTCGTGCAGCAACACGTTGAGCGATTCCGGAATACCGGGTGTCGGCATCGGTTCTCCTTTTACAATTGCCTCATAGGTCCGTGCGCGTCCCATAACGTCATCCGATTTTACAGTCAGTATTTCCTGCAGGATATGCGCGGCACCGAATGCTTCCAACGCCCATACCTCCATTTCACCAAAACGCTGGCCACCGAACTGCGCCTTACCACCCAAGGGCTGCTGAGTAATAAGCGAATACGGTCCGATAGAACGCGCATGCATCTTGTCATCAACCATGTGGCCCAATTTCAACATATAGGTCACGCCCACGGTTGCCGGCTGGTCAAAACGCTCTCCTGTTCCGCCATCATACAGATACGTTTTGCCGTACTGAGGCAATCCGGCTTTTTCTGTCCATTGGTTCAGGTCTTCCAACGAAGCTCCATCAAAAATAGGAGTGGCAAACTTTACACCGAGTTCTTTGCCGGCCCAGCCCAGAACCGCTTCAAAAATCTGCCCGAGGTTCATACGGGATGGTACGCCCAGCGGGTTCAGAACGATATCCACCGGAGTGCCATCGGCCAGGAAGGGCATATCCTCCTGACGCACGATACGCGAAACGATACCCTTGTTTCCGTGTCGTCCGGCCATTTTGTCGCCCACACGGATTTTGCGTTTCTTGGCTATATACACCTTGGCCAGCTGCATGATGCCGTTGGGCAGCTCATCGCCAATTGTAATGTTGAACTTGCGGCGTTTGATAGCGGCATCCAGTTCCTTGTATTTTTTCAGATAGTTCATGATAACCGCATGGATCTGGCGATTTCTTGATTCGTCCGATGTCCATTTGGTCAACTGTACCATGGAATAATCCACATCGCGCAAACGGTCGGCCGTGAACTTGCTGGTTTTGGTAATGACATCGGTACCCAGAAAGTCTTTTACGCCGGCAGATGTTTTTCCTTCCGTCAACACCAACAGTTTTTGCACCAGTTGCTCTTTCAACTCAGCGGCCTTGGTTTCAAATTCCTCATCTAATTTCGGAAGTATGGCTTTGTCGGCAGCCTTGGCCTTGCGGTCTTTTTGTGCCTTGGCAAACAAGCGTTTGCCGATAACTACTCCCGACAACGACGGTGTCGCTTTCAACGAAGCATCTTTTACATCGCCTGCCTTGTCGCCGAAAATAGCGCGCAACAGCTTTTCCTCCGGCGATGGATCGGATTCGCCCTTGGGCGTAATCTTGCCGATGATAATATCTCCGGGCTCAATGCGGGCTCCGATGCGGATAATTCCGTTTTCGTCCAAATCCTTGGTGGCATCTTCGCTCACATTGGGAATATCGGATGTAAACTCTTCCATGCCGCGTTTGGTCTCGCGCACTTCCAGCAACTGCTCCACAACATGCACGGATGTGAAAATATCCTCACGAACCACGCGCTCGTTAATTACGATAGCGTCCTCAAAGTTATATCCTTTCCATGGCATATACGCCACTTTCAGGTTTTTGCCGATAGCGAGTTCGCCATTTTGTGTACAATAGCCTTCGGTCAGGATCTGTCCTTCTTCCACACGCTGGCCTTTGCGTACCAACGGATGCAGGTCTACGGTCGTGTTCTGGTTCGTGCGCTGGAATTTCGGTATCTTGTATTCCTTAATGGCCGATCCGAAGCTGACAAATTCTTCCTCTTCGGTACGGTCGTATTTGATTCTAATGACATCGGCATCTACATAAACCACCTCGCCGGCTCCTTCTGCCATAATCTGCGTGCGAGAATCCTTGATTAGTTGTCCTTCGATACCCGTGCCGACAATCGGAGCCTCACTGCGCAACAACGGCACTGCCTGACGCATCATGTTCGAACCCATCAAGGCACGGTTGGCATCATCGTGTTCCAAAAACGGAATCAAAGCGGCGGCAATAGAAGCAATCTGCGAAGGCGACACGTCCATCAAGTGGACTTCCGACGGATCTACAACCGGGAAATCGGCTTCATAACGCGATTTTACTTTGGAACGGATAAAGTGTCCGTTCTCGTCCAGCGGAGCGTTTCCTTGTGCAACCGTCAGGTTTTCTTCTTCCTCTGCGGTAAGGTATTCAACGCCTTCCAGACTCAAATCAACCACTGAATCTTTTACCCTGCGGTAAGGTGTTTCAATAAATCCTAACTCGTTGATTTTTGCATAAATACACAGGGAAGAAATAAGACCGATGTTCGGGCCTTCCGGCGTTTCTATGGGACACAGGCGACCGTAATGCGTATAATGCACATCGCGCACCTCAAAACCGGCGCGGTCACGGCTCAGACCGCCGGGACCCAAGGCCGACAAGCGGCGTTTGTGCGTAATTTCGGCCAACGGGTTTTGTTGGTCCATAAACTGTGACAACTGGTTTGTTCCGAAGAACGAGTTGATAACGGAAGAAATGCTCTTCGCGTTAATCAGGTCAACCGGCGTAAACACTTCGTTGTCGCGTACATTCATACGTTCACGGATGGTACGGGTCATACGGGCCAGACCAACCGCAAACTGGTTGTAGAGTTGTTCGCCCACCGTACGCACACGACGGTTGCTCAAGTGGTCAATGTCATCTACCTCCGCCTTGGAGTTAATCAGCTCTATCAAATATTTGATGATTTCAGTAATGTCTTCTTTGGTCAGCACACGGACGGACATGTCTGTGGAAAGGCCCAACTTGCGGTTGATGCGATAGCGACCAACTTCGCCCAAATCGTACCGTTTTTCGGAGAAGAAAAGGTTGTTGATAACCTCACGGGCGGTAGAATCGTCGGCCGGCTCTGCGTTACGCAGCTGACGATAGATATACAACACAGCCTCCTTTTCCGAGTTGCTCGGGTCTTTTTGCAGCGTATTGAAAATAATTGTGTAGTCAATGGAATGGTTCTCTTCCTTGTGCAACAAGATGGTCTGTGTACCGGATTCCAGAATAGCCGCAACGTGTTGTTTTTCCAATACGGTTTCGCGATCAATAACCACCTCGTTGCGTTCAATCGTAACGACCTCGCCGGTATCTTCATCCACAAAATCTTCCACCCATGTTTTCAGCACACGTGCAGCCAGCTTGCGTCCAAGAACCTTGTTCAACGCTGTTTTGGAAACCTTTACTTCCTCACACAAACCGAAACATTCCAGAATATTCTTGTCGCTTTCAAAACCTATTGCACGCAACAGTGTGGTTACCGGCAATTTCTTTTTGCGGTCGATGTATGCATACATGACATTGTTTATGTCCGTTGCAAATTCAATCCACGATCCGCGGAAGGGAATGATACGCGCCGAATACAGCTTGGTACCGTTGGCATGGAGGCTCTGCCCGAAGAAAACACCCGGCGAACGATGCAACTGTGATACAACCACGCGTTCTGCACCATTAATCACAAACGTTCCTTTTTCCGTCATGTAGGGGATTGTGCCCAGAAATACGTCTTGGATGGCTGTATCAAAATCCTCATGGTCAGGATCCGTACAATAGAGTTTCAGCTTGGCTTTCAGCGGAACGCTGTATGTCAGTCCGCGCTCAATGCACTCGTCTATGGAATAACGGGGAGGGTCGATAAAGTAATCCAGAAACTCAAGTACAAAATTGTTGCGCGTATCGGTAATGGGAAAATTTTCTGAAAAAACCCGATACAGTCCTTCACTTCTTCTGTTTTCCGGTGCTGTATCCATTTGGAAAAAATCCTGGAATGATTTCAACTGAATTTCCAGAAAATCAGGATATGGAAGTTGGTTTTTAATGGAGGCAAAGTTTATTCTTTGCGTTGTTGTAGTTGAAGACATTAATCGAAATGTTAATTGGTTTAAAGCAAAAAAGTATCCGGTAGGTTGAGGAAATTTCAAGCAATGGTGTTATAAAAGAACATAAACTTGCTTGTTTATTTATAAAAGTTACCCTGACATAAACCGTATTATAGACAAAAAGGTTTAGAATCTCTTCCGATAAGAGAGATTCTAAACCAACTACCTGTTAATCAGGCATCTTATTTCAATTCTACTTCAGCACCGCCTTCTTCAAGCGCTTTCTTCAAGGCTTCGGCATCGGCTTTGGGAAGTCCTTCTTTGATTACGGAAGGTGCAGCATCAACCAAATCCTTTGCATCTTTCAATCCAACGCCGGTCAATTCTTTCACCAATTTAACAACACCGAGTTTGCTGGCACCGGCTGCTTTCAAAACTACATCAAACGATGTTTTTTCTTCAGCGGCTTCAGCAGCTGCACCTGCCACAGGGCCTGCCACAGCAACTGCAGCAGCTGCGGGTTCGATACCATATTCGTCTTTCAAAATTTGGGCTAACTCATTTACTTCTTTAACGGTGAGGTTAACCAACTGTTCAGCAAAAGCTTTCAAATCTGCCATTTTCTTGTAATTTTATAGAGTTTATTTTTATCATGATTAATTATTGCCGTAACGTTGATAGTTACGCTCTTTCTCCCAGCGTTTTCAACACGCCGTGGATAGTATTTCCTCCTGACTGGAGTGCGGATACAACATTCTTGGCCGGCGACTGCAACAGTCCGATAAGATCACCAAGAAGTTCATTTTTGCTCTTCAAGCTTGCCAGAACATCCAGCTGGGCTGCGCCCACGAAGACAGTTTCTTCAACATAAGCTGCTTTCAACACCGGTTTGGCCTCCGGATTCTTGGTCGTGGATACGAATTCCTTGATCAATTTGGCGGGAGCGTTCCCTGTGTTTGAAAGCATAACGGCCGTTTCTCCTTTCAAAGAATCGTACAAGCCGCTGTAATCCTGCTCCAGATTTTCCAACGCTTTTTTAAGCAATGTGTTTTTAGCAACCACAAGACGCACATCTTGTTTGAAGCACAACCTGCGCAAATTGCTCGTAAGAGCAGCGTCCAGACCGCCTATATCCGTCAAATAGAAGTGGGCGTATTCGGACAACGTTGCTTGCAATTGCTCAATGATAGCACTTTTATCTTCCTTCTTCATAACCTTGTTTTTTATTCTTCAATTGATTTCGGGTCTATTTTCAGACCTTTACTCATTGTGCTTGAAAGATAAATGCTCTTTACATAAGTACCTTTGGCTGCGGTCGGTTTGAGTTTTATCAAAGTTTGGATAAATTCCTTGGCATTTTCGGAAATCTGATCGGCGGTAAAGGAAACCTTGCCGATGGCTGTGTGCACAATGCCGCTTTTGTCAACTTTAAAGTCGATTTTACCCTGTTTAACCTCTTTCACTGCCTTTGCCACATCGGGCGTAACGGTACCGCTTTTGGGGTTCGGCATCAAACCACGCGGACCCAATACACGTCCCAAAGCACCCAACTTACCCATAATGGCAGGCATGGTGATAATCACATCAATATCCGTCCAACCGCCTTTGATTTTCTCGATATATTCATCCAGACCGACATAATCAGCGCCCGCCTCTTTGGCTGCGGCTTCCTGGTCGGGTGTACATAATGCAAGAACCCTTACTTGTTTGCCTGTACCATTTGGCAACGACACTACGCCGCGTACCATCTGGTTTGCTTTACGTGGATCGACACCTAAGCGAACATCAATGTCTACGGAAGCATCGAATTTGGTTGTCGTAATTTCCTTCACCAAAGCCGCTGCTTCTTTCAACGTATAGGCTTTACCTGCTTCAATTTTCGCGGCAGCCAACTTCTGGTTTTTTGTCAGTTTACTCATCTCAATTGAAGTTTAGTTATTTAACGGTTATACCCATACTTCTTGCTGTTCCGGCCACCATCTTTATGGCAGATTCTACCTCGAAGCAGTTCAGGTCTGCCATTTTGTCTTCGGCAATCGCCTTCACTTGATCCATCGTCACACTGGCCACTTTCTTGCGGTTCGGCTCTGCGGAACCGCTTTTAATTTTGGCGGCTTCCAGCAATTGGATGGCTACAGGAGGCGTCTTTACGATGAAATCGAAAGACTTGTCTGCATAATACGTGATGACAACGGGCAACACCTTGCCCGCCTTGTCTTGGGTTCTGGCATTAAATTGTTTGCAAAACTCCATAATGTTGATTCCTTTGGAACCCAAAGCCGGTCCCACCGGAGGAGATGGGTTTGCCGCACCTCCCTTAATCTGCAATTTAATAAGTCCAGCAATCTCTTTAGCCATAATTTTCTCTTTTGTTGTTTACTAATTGCGGCGCAGTCTGCCCGTAACACAGCACTCTACACCTTTTCTACCTGCGTAAAGCCTAATTCGATCGGCATTTTCCGTCCGAATATCATAACCATTACCTTCAGTTTCTTCTTCTCGTTCATCACTTCCTCTATCACGCCACTAAACCCATTGAACGGGCCGAAAATGACACGAACCGTCTCTCCTACGACAAACGGTGTCAACATTTCGGCATCGGCTTCCTGCAATTCATCCACTTTGCCCAAAATCCTGTTAATCTCCGATTCGCGGACAGGCGTCGGGACATTGTTTCTTTCACCCAGAAAACCAAGCACATTGGGAGTGTTGCGAAGACGATGTGGTGTTTCACCCACGAGGTTTGCTTCTACCAAGACGTAACCCGACAAATAGTTACGCTCTTTCAGAACCTTTTTGCCATTACGGATTTGGTACACTTTTTCCGTCGGTATCAGAACTTGCGAAATACATTGGCCAAACTCGGGAGAATTTTTGGCTTCCGCCTCAATATACTCCTTCACTTTGCCCTCTTTCCCGGTTATAGCACGCAAAACGTACCATTTGAAACTCGTTTCCGCCACTTCTTCTACCTCCGTAAAAAAAATTAAAATACCTTTTCGTAAATAAACGTCATGATAGTTTCGAAGCTCTTGTCCATAACCCACACGATCAACGCAATAACGATGGAAGCTATTAAAACGACTACTGCGCTGTTGGCTACCTCCGAACGAGACGGCCAAGAGACCTTATGCACAAGCTCCGTGTAAGATTCCTTGATACTGTTTATAATCTTCATAACATGTAGAATTTGCACGGGTAGAGAGACTCGAACTCCCGACACCTGGTTTTGGAGACCAGTGCTCTACCAACTGAG
>CAYUYS010000042.1:0-11437 GCA_964449415.1 uncultured Paludibacteraceae bacterium
TTAAACTCGAAACGTGAGCCTACAATATCGCCTATAATCGCTCCTAACATGGTTGTATCTGTTTGATTGGTTTGTAAATTGGTCTATCGGTGTTTGCAGTTTTTTTGGGGTTTTGTGTGAAAGAATAAGCCGAAAGGAATAATCCCATCGGCTCGGAGCAAGGGCGGGTCTCTTAAGGTTAACCCATCCCTCGCGCTGCGAATGTACGCTTTACTTTTTGTTTGTGCAAGTATTTTGTAAAAAAGTTCCAAAACTATTCTTTTAGCATTCTTCTGAATTTGTTTTTTACCATTTTGCTTTCCGAGAGGCAGGCAACAAGTTCTTCGAAAACAGCCTTGTCCAATGTCCCTATTTTCCCAATGGAAGTTTGCCCTGTACGATTCTGGTAGTCGAAGGCCTCTGCCGGATAAACGTCCAGATTGGCACCATAAACAAACGTGTTCTTCCTGAATGCAAAAGGCGTTCCGTCAGCCTTGACCGCCACTTTTTCTCCGGCAAGGAACACGAACACATTGAACTTGCGTTCCGGAATATCCAGACATCCGTGCTTGACCTCCAAATCGGAAGGTACATGGTCTTTGGAAGTAGGCAAGCCGGCAAGCAAAACACTTTCATTTACATTTTTCAGCACAAGGAAGAACTTGTCCTGCGGCTTGGCTCCGTTCTTAAACAGGAAAGGTCTGAAAAACAGCAAGTTTCTTTCCTTAAACATGAAATTCTGCATTTAAGAGATTGGCCGTTTGCCGTATGTTCAAACTCTCGCGATAACCTTCGGCTGCACAAGCGGTCATGGCCTCTGTAAAATCAATTTGCCGGTCGGAGTTGTTACATTCGCGCTTTTTGAATGCTTTCAACAGTCCGCTGCGTTCGGCAGTCCGATACCAGAGCGTATCCTTTTTGTGAGTTTCAGCCACCAAGTCGGACGCGGTCATGCTGCCGTATTTGGCTAACACTTCGTCCATCATTTCTATTTCACATTCGGAGAATTCGCTGTCGTCAAAATCGGCTATGGCCTCAACGAACACGGCACCGTCTTTGGCGTTTGTTTTAACGAAACTTTCCAAGAGAAACGGGCCGTCGGAAAGGTCGATAAACACATCCTTTGCCACAGGGCCTGCCTGCCACACCTCATAAGGAATGCCTATGAAAGGAACATGATATTCCAAGGCCATACGTTCCTCCATTAGGTACAGAAGTTTTAGCAGTTTTGTTTTGCTAAGGTTGGGTGTGTGGCGTGCAATGTATACAATTGCGTTGCCGAGTTTTTGCTTGGTTGATTCAGAGAATTTGCACATGATCAATGTATATTTGGCACAAAGGTAGTCTTTTACCCGAAAACGACCAAGAAAATAAGAGATTAGCTGTACAAAATCGGATTTTATGCTTGTAATGCAAGCGTGTTTATTCGTGGTCAATTGGGCGGCGGTGGAAAAAGCCGCGTACCTGCAGGCGATCTACGCAGCAAAAAACAATAATCCGCTCCTCGTTTAAGCATCGAGAAACGTCGTTTCATCGCGGGAAAAAGTTGACCCGGCAATCGGAAGGTCGTCGCTGCGAAACATCCTGTTTTTGCCCGTTTTTTTGCCGAATCTCGATGTTTCACCCGGAATTAAAACGGCTTAAAATTGCTTGCCTTGTTTTTTCGGCTATGAAAATTACATGTCTGTGGTATCCTGTTTTTGGATGCGTATTTTTTCGATCAGGACGTTCTTGACGGAATCGAATTCCTCCCGATATTTTTCAGGAACCGGTTCTGCGGGAGAGGATTCCATTTTGAGCGGGTCAATTGGCGAACCGCTTTTCCACACCCTGAAATCCAGATGAGGCCCCGTGGAATGGCCGGTGCTTCCCACATATCCGATTACTTGTCCCTGCTTTACGCGCGTTCCGACCTGTATGCCGGGCCCGAACTTGGACAAGTGCAGGTAAGCCGTCGTGTAAATGTCGTTGTGCCGTATCTTGACTGTGTTTCCGCCGCCCCTTTGGTAGCCTTTTGATATCACGGTGCCATCGCCAATACTCACTACCGGAGTTCCCGCCGGTGCGGCATAGTCAACACCGGTGTGCGGCCTTACCGTTTTGAAGATGGGATGGCGTCGGGCATACGTAAAACGAGATGATATTCGCTTGAAGTTGAGCGGAGCTTTCAGAAATGCTTTTTTCAGGTTGTCGCCATTTTCGTCAAAAAAACCTTCCAGATCGTCCTTGGCAAAATGAAAAGCATACTGTTCCTTGCCTCTATGCAGAAAACAGGCCGCATAAATGTTACCTATGCCGATGGAAACGGAATCAACATACTGTTCATCGTAATATACTTTGAATGCATCTTGCGCTTGCAGACCGAAGAAATCGATGGTCCAGGCATATATGTCTGACAATTCCAACGCCAGTTGTATGTTCAGGTCGTTTTCCGTTGTGGCATTCCACAAAGACGATGTGATAACGGCTTCCGAAATTTTGGTTTCCGTCCGGACCGGCTTTGTGCTCTTTTCAACATGCAATGTATCTGTCAGATGCAACACAATGCTGCAACTGATGTCTTGGTGATAGACAAAATATTCCAGTTTCGGCACGGAGTCGAGCGTATAGAAAGCGCTGTAATCGTTGCCGGCGCGGAATTTTCTGACATCGAACACCGAATCATCGAGCATCAACAACCGGTTCAAAACGGAAGCCGGAGCTCCCAAGTCACTGAGTACGCTTGACAGAGACTGGCCGGAACGAACGGTTCCTTTTACGATATTGAACGAATCCACCGGAATACCGTACTCGTAATGTATTTCCGTTTCTGCATCGGTCTGCTTGCCGGAGCGACAACCGGCCAGCAAGGTACACAGCGCCCATGTGCAAATAAACAATCGTTTCATCGTGCTTATGTGGTTTTATGTTGTTTCGGATACGGAGCCGGCTTACTCTTGGTCTGTGCCGGTGGTTGCGGGTTGCCAGCCGCCGCCTAATGCTTTGTAGAGTTTTACGAAAGCCAGATGGGCTTCTAATTCTGCATCGATTACTTTTATTTCCGCATCGAAATATTGCCGCTGGGCATCCAATACGTCAATGTAGTTTATGTCTCCGTTTATGTGTTGTGAGCGAACCAAATCCACGTATATTTTGGCGGCATTCTCCAGATTTTGCATTAACACAACGGTTTGTTGTGCGCTGGAAACGGAAATAAATGCATCGTTTACTTCTTTGAATGCCGTCAACACCTTTTCTTCGTATTGGTATCGTGCCTGGTCGTATGCGGCCAATGCGGCTTCATATCGTGCCTTTCTTTTTCCGAAGGCAAAAACGGGTGCGGTGATGTTGCCAAGCAAATAGGAGAAGGGTGAGACGAAGAAACCGGCAAAAAGGTTATTTTCCACGCCGCCGGTCAGTTGGATGGTGAAGCGCGGAAATCTGTCCGCCCAGGCTATGCCGACATTTGCCATGGCCGTTTTCAGGTCTTGTTCCGCGCCGCGTATGTCGGGCCGTCGCAGCAGCAAGTCCGACGGTAGGCCAATTTTAAGTTCTGTGTGTATTTTTTCGCTTGATTGAATGGGTTTACGTTCTATTTCCATCGGAAATTCTCCGGCCAGAAGCGCGATCTCGTTTTCTTTCATGCGAATTTGTTTTTCCAATGCGGGAACAAGCGATGCCGTATTGGCAAGTTCCACTTGTGCCTGTTGGTATGTAATTTCCGATGTCAGGCCGCCTTGGAAACGAATCAGTGCCAGATGTGCGTTTTCTTTGCGGGTGTACAAAGTGCGTTGTACGATATCCAGTTCGCTGTCTAATGCGATCAATTCGAAATAGGCGGTGGCTACTTCAGCTATCAGGGTCATTTGCATGGCTCGTTGTGCTTCTACACCGGCAAGGTATTCCGCCAAAGCGGCGCGGTTGGTCCAACGCAGGCGTCCGAAGAAATCGATTTCCCACGATGCTTGCGCTTTTAGTCCGATTTCCACATCTTCCACGAACGATTCGTAGGCGTAGTCGTTGGTTTCGCGATCCCAATAGGCTTGTCCGCTTATGACGGGGAACTGGTCGGCCCGGGCTACGCGATGACGCCGTTCCAATTCGCGCACCTTGGCGGTTGCGGAAAGCATGTCCTTGTTATTCTCCAGCGTTTTTTGAATCAGTTTCTGCAAGGTTGAATCCGCATAGATTTCCCACCAAGCCAGATCGGCCATGCACAACGAGTCGGCTGCGGCTTCGGCCACGATGGAATCAGGCAAATCCAGTTGTGGTTCGATGCATCGTTTGGAAACATTGCAACCGGAAAAATACAGGCAGGATGCCGTTATAATCAGACACGTTATTCGGTTCATTTCTCTTTCTTTTTCAGTTTTGCAAATTTGGCTTTTATCCGATAAACCCAAACAAAAAAGAACGGCACAAATACAATTCCCACCGTGATGGCTACCAACATTCCGGCAAATACGCCTACGCCTATACTCTGGCGGCTGGCCGAGCCCGGACCGAAAGCAAATACCAGCGGCAACATACCCAGTATGAAAGTGAGTGATGTCATAACGATGGGACGGAAGCGCAAGAAACCGGCCATGACAGCGGCTTCAACGACATCTTTGCCTTTTTCAACCTCTTCCTTTGCAAACTCGACAATCAGAATCGCGTTTTTTGCAGCCAGACCAATCAGCATAACCAGACCGATTTGGAAATAAACATTGTTTTCCAGTCCGAATATCCAAACGGCCAGAAAAGCGCCGAGACATGCTATCGGCAAGGACAACAAGACGGCAATCGGCACAGACCAACTTTCGTATTGGGCGGCCAGGAAAAGGAACACGAACAGGAATGCCAAGGCGATTACCAGGCCGGTTTGTCCGCTTTGTTGTTTTTCCTGATACGACAGTCCGCTCCATTCTACGCCTATTTCTTTGGGCAGATGTTTTTGGACAATATCTTCCAAAACCGCCATGGCTTGTCCGGAACTGTATCCGTGTGCGGCTTCGCCCGATATGGTCGATGAATTGAACATATTGAAGCGTTTTAACGTGCCGGGGCCGCTTGTATAGGCGGTCGTGCCCAACGAAGTTATCGGTATCATGGTTGCTCCGTTGCCGCGGACAAAAAACAGATTCAGGTTGTTTCTGGTGGCTCTGTACGGCGCTTCTGCCTGAATGTATACGCGATAAACCCGGTTAAACAAGTTGAAGTCGTTTACATAGACCGAGCCGGTAAAGGCTTTCATGGTGGTGAAAACGTCCGATACGGAAACGCCCAGTTGCTTTACCTTGTCGCGGTCTACATCAAAATACAATTGCGGAATGTCGTTTTGCATGCTGCTGGATACGCGTGTCAGTTCCGGGCGCATGGACGCATAATGCAGCAAGGTATCCGTAGCTTGTTGCAGGTCGGCATAGGTCATGTTGCCGCGGGCCTCCAGCACCATTTCAAAACCTCCGGAAGTGCCCAAACCCGGAATCACCGGAGGCGAACTCAAGTAAACTTTGCTTTCGGGGTAGGTTTCAAATTCCCGGCGTACCTGCTCCATGAAAACGGACAAATCTTGTTGTCGCCGTTCTTCCCAAGGTTTCATGATAACGGTCAATTGGCTGCGGCTCTGATTGGTACCGACGCGGGGACTTGAACCCGTTACATTTAACACGTGTTCCACATCGGGTTGTTCCAACAGGTAATCCATGGCACGTTCCGTTACCACCCGTGTCCGTTCCAGCGTGGCACCTTCCGGCAATTCCAGCTCTACGGTGAAATAGCCTTGGTCTTCTTGTGGCATGAAACTTTGTGGAACCAGTTTGCTGAGCAACCATATTCCGATCATGGCGATGCCGAATGCAGCGAAAATGCGCTTGGAATGCCGAATGGACTTGCGTATCATTTTTTCATACACATGATTCCCTTTGGCTAAATAACGGTTTATGAAGCGGAAAACGAAGTTTTTCTGTTCTTCGGAATTTTCCGTTTCCGGTTTCAGAAATATGGAACACATAACCGGACTCAGGGTCAGGGCTACAACGGTGGAAATGATTACGGAAACGGCAATGGTTATGGTGAACTGTCTGTACAGCAGTCCGGTAATTCCGGAAAGAAAACTTACGGGCACGAATACCGCACAGAGTACCAGCGACATGGCAACCAATGCACCTCCAATTCCTTGCATGGCCTTTTTGGTGGCTTCGTAGGGAGAAAGATGTTCTTCTTTCATGATGCGGTCCACATTTTCCACAACCACGATGGCATCGTCCACCACAGTACCAATGGCTAGGACCAGTCCGAGTAGGGTAAGCATGTTCAGCGAAAAACCGAAAAGCATCATCACGCCGAATGTGCCGATAAGCGAAATGGGCACCGCGATGGCCGGTATAAGTGTGGCCCGCCAGCTTTGCAACGAAAGAAATACAACCAGAATGACCAGTGCCAGCGCCTCGAACAAGGTTTTGTATACTTCGTGGATGGACTGGGAAATGTAGGTGGTCATGTCGAACGGAATTTCGTACGAGATGCCTTCCGGAAAATTTCTGCTGATTTCTGCCATCGCTTTTCTGAGGGCTTCGGATACTTCCATAGCGTTGACACCGGGCAGCATCTTTATTTCCAATACAGCTGCGTTTCCACCGTTTATGCCGCTTTCCGTGTTATAGGACGATGCTTCCAGCGATACGCGGGCTACATCGCGCAAACGGATTATGGAGCCGTCTTTACCGGCACGGATGACAATGTCTTCAAATTCGCTGACGGTAGACAATCGTCCTTGTGCAACAATCGGGATGGTAATGTCCAGATCTTCCATGGGCTGTTGTCCCAATACTCCGGCTGCCGATTCGCGGTTTTGTTCTTTCAATGCGTTCTGTATGTCTTGTACAGTCAGTCCGAGGCTGGCCAGACGGTCCGGTTGAACCCATATTTGCATCGCGTAGTATCGGCTGCCGATATTGGAAACGCTTCCCACACCCGGCACACGGCGTAGCATGTCCAGCACGTTCAGGGTGGCATAGTTGCTCAAGTAGATTTCATCGAATTTCGGGTCGCTCGACAGCAGGGTTATGGTCATTAGCTTGCTCGTTGCCTGTTTGTCTACGGATATGCCGTTTTGCACGACCTCTGCCGGCAAACGGGATTCGGCCTGTTTTACTCTGTTCTGTATTTCGACGGCAGCCAAATCCGGATCTGTATTTATGTCAAACGTGATGGTGGCGGAAAAACTTCCGGTGTTTGTGCTGCTTGATTCCATGTAAAGCATTCCCGGCGTTCCGTTCAGCACCTGCTCAATCGGAGTGGCTACCGCTTGTGATACCGTTTCGGCGCCGGCACCCGGATACGAGGCACTTATCTTGACTGCCGGGGGGACGATTTGCGGGTATTGGTCTACCGGAAGCATGAACAAACCGATAAGACCAACCAATACAATGACGATGGAAACAACCGTTGAAAAAATGGGCCTGTCTATAAAAAAATCGCTCTTCATAGTTTACTGGGCAAGGGTAGGGGCTGTTGGTTCGGATTCTGGTTTGTCGTCCGCTTTCGGCAAGGTATTTTCTGTTGGCAGAACGGTCAGGTCTACTTTCATGCCGTGGCTGAGCTTGTGAAAGCCCTCTACTATGATCAGTTCATCGCGTCCCAGACCACGCTCAACTACCATGTGGTTGTCTACCTGCGGACCAAGTTCAATGAATCGTTTCTCCACAATGCTGTCCGGACGTGCAACGAACACGTATGCGCCTCCTTTTTCAATGACAAGGGATTTGGTGGGTACGACAATGGCGTTTTCGCGGACATCAAGCAGCAGGCGCACCTTGGTCAATTGCCCGGGCAACAGAATTTGGTCCGGATTGGCCATTTCTGCACGTACGGAGAAAGTGCCTGTGTTCGGGTCAACTTGAGGGTCTGCAAAATCCACAATGCCGCGCATCGGATACTCCGAATTGTCGGCAAGTGTGATGGTGATATAGGGCACCCAACTGCGGAGCGTGTCTTTTTGTCCCAAATTGACATTGCGCTCCTTGCTTTTCAGATAGTCCAAGCCGGTCATGCTGAAATCAACCCGCACGGTGTCGCTTTTGACAATTGTGGCCAGCAGCGATTTCCCGCCCGGGCCAACCAATGTGCCTATGTCTACATTGCTTTCGCTTATATTTCCGGAAATGGGCGAGCGCACGGTGGTGTAGCTCAACGCAATTTCTGCCTGCGTGAGGTCGGCTTCGCTCATGACAACTTCCGCCTTTGCACTTTCGTAGGCGGCAATGGCATTGTCCATGTCCAGCTGACTGGCTGCATTTTGTTCGTATAGCGGACGAATGCGTTCCAAATCGCGTTCGGCCTTCAGAGCAAGTGCCTGATTCTTGTTCAGTTGCGCCTTGGCTTTTTCTACGGCTGCCTGATAAGGCTTCGGGTCGATAATGAAAAGAATCTGGTTCTTCTCAATATAAGTTCCCTCTTCGAAGAGCATGTTTTCCAGATAGCCTTCTACACGAGCACGGATCTCCACAAACTGCTGGGCGCGGATTTTTCCCGCATATTCGCCGTATATCTCTACATTGTCGATAAGCACATATTGTGCTGCCACTGCCGGATATACGGGTTTGGGGGGCTTCGGACGGAACAGCCAATACAAGCCTCCTCCCACCAAAACGGCGCAACAAACTATAATTATCCATGTACGTCGTGAGAAAGTACGTACTTTGTGACCTGCTTTTTTGCTGATTGTAATGGTACGACGTCCTGCCTCTACGGTCTTTCTGAGAAGTTCTTCTTGTGATATCTTCATTTTTGTCTCTAGTATGGTCAAAAACATTCCGATGTGCGCCCGCAAAAGTACAACTTTTCTTTAAAGTACAATTTTCTTTGATGTATTTTTATACATCCTCTTCCTTTTTATATTTTTATGCTTTCTGTAGGGTATACTCGCCTGCGGCTTTGCTCACTTGTACCTGAAGTTTTGCCTGCGTGTATCCGGCCAATGTAGGCTGCCGTTTTTTGGGGTAACATATAGATGTGGTAATTGCGAACACGCATGTACGCAGCTATGGCATATATATTCGCCTTGTTGTCATTCCTCAGCAGATGGAGGGCGAAACCTTGTTTTATAGGCAGCGGATGGCTTGGGAAGCGGTGGTTTTAGGCGGTCGGCAGCACGTTAGCGCAGTGGTTGCGAATACCATTACACGAAATTGTTATACATACATTCGTATTACTGTCGTTTGTCGGCAAATGGACGGCGAAACCCTGACTTTATAGGCAGCGGATGGATTGGGAAAAAGTGGCTTTACGCGGTCGGTAACACGTTTGTGCGGCGGTTGCGAATACTCGTACACAAAACTATGACGCATGTATTCGTATTGTTGTCATTCCTCAGCAAATGGACGGCGAACCCCTGACTTTATAGGCAACGAATAGCTGGAAAAGAAGTGGTTTTAGGCAGTCGGCAGTACGTTTGCGAATACATATACACAAAGCTATGACACGAGTATTCGCTTTATTACTCGTCAGCAACAGGACGGCGATGCCCGGCTCCACGGGAAGCGCAGAAACAAGTTGTAAAATAATCCCCCAAAAAAAACTTTGCAGGCATTTTGCAGGTTGTAATTTTTTGTACTTTTGCAACCGCTGAGTTTTGTGCCGGAACTCTTGTCCGGCCGTTTGCAAAAAACAGCTCTCGTTTTATTTTAAATTTATTCCATCTATGTTTTCAGACATTCTTCTTTTTGTTGTCGGTCTTGTGTTGGTTGTTTTGGGCGCGGACTGGCTGGTTAGCGGTGCATCCAAACTTGCTTACCGCTTGCGTGTGTCCGAACTGGTTGTCGGGCTTGTCATTGTCGCTTTCGGCACGTCGATGCCGGAGCTGGTGGTCAGTGCAAGCGCATCGTTGAAGGGTTCAAATGACATTGCCATAGCCAATGTGGTGGGCAGCAATTTGTTTAACCTGTTGTTTATTCTCGGCATTGCCGGACTGATATGTCCGATGTCTGTAAACCGCAGCATTGTCCGCGTCGATTTGCCTGTTTCGTTGCTGGGAGCGATATTGCTTTTGGGCGCGGGCTTGTTGCCTTGCCTTGCGGGCGGTGATGGCCAAATAGCCTGGTGGGAAGGCGTGATCATGCTCATGGTGTTTGCGCTTTACATGGCTCATGTTATGCTTATGGCCATGAAAAACCGGAAAGAAACAACCGTGACCGATACGCAGCAAATCAATATCTGGTGGGCGATTGGGTTGATACTCGTAGGTCTGGGCGGACTTGTCGGCGGCGGAAACCTGCTGGTTGACAGTGCCATCTCCTTGGCCCGCGCATGGGGCATGAGCGAGAAATTTATCGGCATGACCATTGTGGCCATGGGAACATCGCTGCCGGAGTTGGCCACTTCCGTTGCCGCTGCTATCCGCAAAAAGAACGACATTGCCATAGCCAACGTGGTGGGCAGCAATATTTTCAACATCCTGTTTATCATACCGGTTTGTTCCTTTATAAGCCCGGTTACGTATTCTATACGCTTCAATTTTGATTTGTTGTTCCTGATGGGTGCAACGGTTATCTATTGGCTGTTTGTAGCCCGCAAGCGCATGCAATTCCGCCCTTGTTCCGTTGTGTTGGTTGCGCTGTATGTCATATTTACGGTTTATATGGTGCAGATGGAATAGTGTTCGTTTTCATCAGGACAGTCTGAGACCTCTGCACGCTCTTCGATGTCTTGGCGCTTCCTGCCTGCGTGGAGGCTTTTTGCGCGTAAAGACACCGTGTCTTACGATTAGAGCGGCAACTCCCCATATTTGGGTGTTGATGAAAGGGCATACAAGTGCAAATTTTTTGCATTCTTATATGCAAAAAATTGTATCCTTGTGTGCAAAACTTTGCACTATAGGATGCAAAACTTTGCATCCTTATCTGCAAGACTTTGCATCCCTTGATGCAAAAAAGAACAAGAGCAGCAACACGGGATATGTTCATGTCCCACTTCAATAAACATACCCTCTATCCGGCAGGCAACCGGTGGCAAGCCGCCGGTTTCGCAAGGGTGTAATGATCGTGTTTTGCAGAGGTCTTAGTCCATAAAAAAACGGGATGCACTTCCATTTGTGCGCCCCGTTTTTCATATAAACAAACGATAATGCTTATTCAGCCACAATTACTTTCAAGGTGCTTTGCGCTGCCTTGACGATATATGCGCCTTGCGGCAAACTGATTGCCGTGTTGTTCGAACGGATAACCATGCGGCCCGCTGCGTCGAACACGCTCACTTGCAAACCTTCCGGATTCAGAATCTGCTTGCCGTTGAACGAAACAACTGACACTGCCGCTTGTTGCAAAGCTGTGCTGCTATCGTCGTTTTCATCGTTTTCGCCGCTCTCGCCATCGTTCTCATCGTTTTCGCCGCTCTCGCCATCGTTCTCATCGTTTTCGTCGTTTTCGTCGTTTTCACCGCTGTCGTCGCTCTCGTTCGGTACAATGCTGATGCTGCCGAAACCGCCATCGCCACTTGT
>CAYUYS010000043.1:0-11309 GCA_964449415.1 uncultured Paludibacteraceae bacterium
CCATACTTTTCCTTTTATGTGCGGAATTTGGCAAATTGCGAGGAATGAAGGACATTATGTCTGTGTACCGTCGTCATGCTAAAGGTGCGACAGCAGACTATCATACCTTGGAAAAGAAACTTCTTTTAGCCAATCAGCAATTGGAAATCTATAGAGTTTTTGGACCTGATTATAAACGGAATATAATCCATTGGTATTGTATGATTTTTTGTAAACTCTTATATCAGTCCCACAAGTTTAGATTCGATCTATTGGTTAAGTCATGCAAGATATCTCCTGTTTTGACACTGAAGGTCTTTATTGGATACATATCCCGACTTGCAATAGTTCGGCAAAGAGGTTGGGTATATAATATGCTGAAAAAAAAGTTGTATCTTTAGACCATGAAACCTAAAGAAACACCCCAAATGAGTTTTCTTGACTTCCAATCACAGTAAAAATCCACCACATTTTTACGGGTCGGAAGCCCTATAACACTTGGTTCAGGCGTTGCAACACGCTATCGCCAAGTTCTGACTTTTCCTTTATGTGACTCAGGACTGCCATGACAAAAGGATTGCTTTCAAAACTTCCCCGAACCTGCTCAAAATCCCTGTATCGCTGTTCGGCATCACCATCTACACCAAAGCCTGTCTGCGAATTCAGGTTGAATTCCTTCTTCGCATCTTCATAAACCATTTTGTCCAACGCAATAACCGATGTTTTCCATTCTTCTACCGTGCGTTTCAGGTCGTCAAGCGTAACATTTTCCAAACTTTTTCCCCAACGCAACTGCAATTTTTCCAAAGCCCATGTCCATTCGTAGGAATAATACTGCCGATGCATTTCTACAAAACAGTTCTGTACATTATCCAAGGTCAATTCTTCCTGTTCGATACGATCCAGCAAATCAAGGACTTCGCTTTTCGGAACAATCAAGCCGGCCAGATCGCTCCACTCTCCTTCCCCGGTTTTCGAATCGGGCCGCAAAATGCGCTTTATGTCATCCAATGAACTATACTCATTTGTTCCCAAACGGCTGATCAAAGAATTACCGAGAAACTTGGCAATGCCTATTTCATACAGATTTATGCCTTTCCGCAAAGAGGAATTGCGTATACGGCAGTTCCGGTAAATGTATTGTTCCGAATTTTCGCCCGAAATATGCTGCAACTCGCGCAAGATTTCAACACCGCGCCACATTTTCTGAATTGTATACGGACTTAACAGATTAAAATTAATCTGGTCTATCTTGTCGGGGTCTTTGCGGTTGTCGCGTTTCGGCCATTTTTGCGCATCGCGAATGGTTCCGACGCTTCGCAGATTCACGCCCGGGACAAGAAAACTCTCTGTAGCGTTCTCAATCAGATATGAGAAAGGCAAATCGCTGGTGTCGGAATGTTTGGTATGTCTTCCCATAACCAAGGTAAATGCCCCTACTTTTGCCGGCCAGAGCAAATAAGAATCGCTGGTTGTTTTGGCACCGCGCTCGGCAACTCCCTGATGAATAGGGCCGAGCTTGTACATGTGATTGCTCTGGTTGCTGCCGCTGCCCGCGTTCAGGAAAGAGAACATGCCGGCAATAAGCAGACTGGACTTGTGATGTGAAACCGTGTAAGGCCCGGCAAAAATGGCAGTAGCCTCACCGTGCATGCCTTGACAATTGGAGAAAAAGAGCGAATCCAAAGCCGAATAATGTTTGCCCATAATGCAACCTTGACCAACGAAACAATGCGAGACCAAGGTGGAATCGGTGATTTCAACGCCGGATGACAAAATGAAATCATTGCATTTCACTCCGGAACCGATATGTACCGGCGCAAATTCGTTGCTGTTAATCGAGCCATTTTTCAGAATCGAAGCTCCGCCTATGCTGGCATAATCGCCGATGCGGACATTCTTTATGCTGCCACAGTTCAGGATACGGACATTGCGGCCGATTTTGCCCATTGCCGATGCTTGTTTTTTGGCATAATCATCTATCATTTTCTGCAGATTGGCTATCAGCCGGGGACGATGGCGGTAAAGTGTCAGTACATAAGCCAGATGTGCCGACAGCCCATCGAAGATGGGAATTTCACGGCCGCCGCCTTCGTTCATTACCGCCACCTTGACCCCGTTGCCAAAACTCGACATGCCATCCACTAGGATAGCGTTCACATTTTCTATGCAGGTGTCGCATCCTATTTCATAGTTGGCAATATAGTTGTGCACATTGTATATCCGGACGTTGTTGCCCACGATACAATTGTGCAGTGTGGCGTGACTGATGCCCGAATGCACCATCAAACCTCCCGGCAACTCGAACTCCCGTTCAAAAACGCCCAATCGCATGTCGCCCGAAAAGCGCACGTTATCTATATAGGATGCCTGAAAACCGTCCGCTACTTGGATACGGCTCCAGTCGTCGGCCATGCAGTGCTGTTTCCGCAAAGTTTCTATTTCGGTTGCCGTCAGCAATCTATATCCGTCCATTTTTCTATCGTTTTGGCTATGTTTTGTTGTGTATTTATTTCATTCTGAGTTTTATGGCCGTGAAGATTTTTTTTGTGTGCAACGGAAAATCTCCCTGCATAATCCAGCCGTAATAGCCAATATCCGTACGCAGGACTTCCTCTACGCTTTTGCCCTTATATTTCCCAAAATTGACTATTTCTACTCCCTGTTCGTTATAGACAATCCGCCCGGCATAATCTACATTTTTGCTTTGAGTGGTATATTTTGCCAAAAAATCCACGTTGTTTTGGAGATCCGGGTATCGGTCTAATTGTGCCTGCAAGACTTCGTAAGTAGCCAAAGTGTCTGCCTCTGCCTTGTGCGCATCGGTCAGTTGCTTGTGGCAATAAAACTGGTATGCGGCCGCCAGCGTCCGCTGTTCTTTCTGATGAAAAATGACCTGTACATCGATACGCTTACGCCTCATCAAGTCCATGTCTACGCCTGCGCGCAGCAATTCTTCCCCAAGCATGGGAATATCAAAACGGTTGGAATTATATCCGGCCAGGTCGCAACCTTCCAGATCGCGTGCAATTTCTTTCGCAATTTCCTTGAATGTAGGACAATTCGCCACATCTTCATCGTAAATGCCGTGAATAGCAGAAGATTGTTCCGGTATGTGCATTTCGGGATTGACGCGAATGGTTTTGCTTTCCTCGCGCCCGTTCGGGTATACCTTGTGATAGGAGATTTCTACAATACGGTCGCTCGATATATTGGTTCCGGTTGTTTCCAGGTCGAAAAAGACAAGTGGGTTTTTCAAATTCAGTTTCATAACGGCATGTTTTAAATTCAAGAAAAGGCAGAAATACATCGTATTTCCACCTTTTTTCGCATATCAGATTTTGTTCTTGTGCATCCAGACAATGGCAGGACACATGGATTATTCGTTCAGCAGCATGGGCATCAACAACATCAGCAAATCTTCGTTTTCTTCATTTTCAAACGGCAGTATCAAGCCGGCGCGCGAAGAATCAGCCAGTTCTATAATCACATCTGCCGAAGTGATATTACTCAATATTTCAATCAGAAAAGTTGATTTGAAGCCTATGTCAATGGGTTCGTCTTCAAACTGGCACGCAATGGTTTCTTCTGCCGATATGGAAAAATCTATATCCTGCGCCGATATGTTGATCTGATTTTGCATAAACGCCAATTTTATCAGATTGCTGCCTGCGTTGGCAAACACGGCCACACGTTTCAAACCGTTCAGCAACCCGAGCCGGTCTACAATTATTTTCCGCGGGTTGTTCTGCGGTATTACTGCGTTGTAGTTCGGGAAACGGCCCTCTACCTGACGGCAAATGAGCGTATAGTTTTCCAATGCGAAACGGATGTTTTTGGAGTCAAAAGAAATGGTAATCTCGCCGGTTTCTTTTGGCAGAATCGTCTTCAGCATGTTGGCCGGCTTTTTGGGCAGAATAAAATTGGCTGCCTCATCCAACTTGACGGTCGTATTTACGTAGCGCACCAGTTTGTGGGCATCGGTTGCCACCATTGTCAAAGACTCTGTGGACAAGTCAAAGAACACACCGTTCATGGCCGGACGCAATTCATCGTCAGCGGTGCAGAACAAGGACTTGCTTATGCCGGAAAACAATGTGTCGTTGCTAATGCTGAAAGTTTTGGTGTCTTGTGCAAGTTCCGGCAACTGCGGGTATTCATCGCCACTGACACCTATCAAATTATAGATACCGTTGGCCGATTTCAGTTCGATAGCCAGATTGGCATCGTTAATGGAAAAAGTAATGGGTTGTTCCGGAAACTCCCGCAAAATGTCCAGCAAACGTTTGGCGGCAATCGCCACTTTTCCGGCACCTTCTGCGTTGTCTACCGACAGGGTTGTCACTACGGTTGTTTCTAGGTCGCTGGTGGTCAGGGTCAGCTGTCCGTTGTCCAGTTGAAACAAGAAATTATCCAATATAGCCAGCGTGTTCTTTGAATTGAGAATGCGGCTGACTACTTGCAAACGGTTCAGCAGGCTCGTACTTGAAACTGTAAATTTCATATTAAATCAGAATTATATTTGTTTTTTGTTTTGGCGAGCAAAAGTAAAGAAAAATATCGGAATAATCAACGAGCGAAAAAAAATATTACCTTTGCGGCATGATTGGAATTTTCGATTCCGGCTACGGCGGTTTGACCATTTTGGAAAAGATACGCGCTGCCCTTCCCGAATACGATTACATCTATCTGGGAGACAATGCCCGCACGCCTTACGGCACACGTTCGTTTGATGTGGTGTATCATTACACATTGCAGTGTGTGGAGAAGCTGTTCGATTTGGGTTGCCATTTGGTTATTCTGGCCTGTAACACAGCTTCTGCCAAGGCTTTGCGCACCATACAGCAGCGCGATTTGCCGCGTATTGATGCCAGCCGCCGCGTATTGGGCGTTATCCATCCTACAGTAGAAGCCTTGGGTGCAATCACCCGAACCCGCCACGTGGGCCTTCTGGCTACGCCGGGCACCGTGCAGTCGGAGTCTTATCCCATTGAGATCCGAAAGCTGTTTCCTGATATAGCTGTCTCTGCCGAGGCTTGTCCCATGTGGGTGCCACTCATAGAAAACAACGAACATTTGTCTGCCGGAGCCGACTTTTTTGTCAGGAAAAATATCCGACAGCTATTCGCACAGGACGAAAACATTGACACCATTATTCTGGGTTGCACGCATTATCCGCTGCTTTTGCCCAAGATCAGGCAATTCGTCCACGAGGGCATCCGGCTCGTTGCGCAAGGCGAGATTATTGCCCGAAGCCTCGCAGACTACCTGTGGCGGCATCCGGAAATAGAACAGACCTGCAGCAAAAACGGCGAATGCCTGTTTCTGACCACGGAATCGGAAGAAAAGTTCGGAGCATCCGCACGGATTTTCCTACAAAAAGACATCCAAGCACGACACATCCATTTGCAATAAACAAGAAAACAACCATATCATGCACAAAAAGAACATTTTCCTGACCGGTGCTACCGGCACCATGGGCTGGGCCGGCCTGCAAGAATTACTGAAACGCCTGGATCGTTTTAACATTACCGTCCTGGCACGGCCAAGCAAAACCAACCGCAAAAAACTGGCTCCCTACGAGAACCAAATACGCATAATCTGGGGCGACCTGACTTGTTATGAAGATATCCTGGCCGGCGTTACCGGCGCGGACTACGTGCTGCACGTCGGCGGGATGGTGTCACCAAAAGCCGACTACAAGCCTAAAACGACCCGACGCGTCAATATCACATCGGCACAACACATTGTAAAAGCCGTGTTGGCACAACCGGAAAAAGACAACATCAAAGTTGTTTATATCGGTTCCGTAGCGCAATCGGGTTGCCGCAACGAGCCTATCCATTGGGGACGCACGGGCGATCCTATCTGCATAAGCGTATACGACCACTACGCCATTACCAAAACCATTGCCGAACGTATCATCGTCGATTCCGGCATCAAAAATTGGGTATGCCTGCGTCAATCAGGTATTTTGTATGCCGGCATTCTGAAAAACTACGACCCCATCATATTCCACGTACCGATACGAGGTATTTTGGAATGGGCCACTGTGGAAGATTCCGGCCGTGTGTTGGCCAATGTATGCGAAGATGACGTTCCGGCAGAGTTCTGGAACCGTTTCTATAACATAGGCAGCGGCCCCGAATACAGGCTCACCAATTATGAATTCGAGACCAAACTGCTGAAAACCATCAGCTGTCCGCCGCCTGAAAAAATATTCGATGCACGCTGGTTTGTCTTGCGGAATTTCCACGGCGTATGGTACACCGATTCGCAATTGCTGGAAGATTATCTGCACTTCCGGGCCAATATCCCCGTTGATGAATATTTCCGACAACTCGGGCAGCATGTGCTGTGGTTTTTCCATTTGGCCAAAATTGTCCCTCCCATTTTCATCAAATGGGCCATGCGCCTGATGGCTTACAAAAAGGATGTCGGGACACAAGACTGGATACGCAAAAACGACCACAACCGCATCAGTGCGTTTTACGGCAGCAAAGAAAAATGGGCCGCCATTCCCGACTGGAAGCACACAGACCTGTCGCGTCCGACGGAAGAAATCACCCTACTCGACCATGGCTATGACGAAAACAAGCCTAAAAACGAGTTTACGATAGAAGACATGCAGCAAGCCGCCATTTTCCGGGGAGGAAAATGCCTTTCCCAGACCATGCTCAAAGGCGATTGGGCCACACCGCTGGAATGGGAATGCCAATTCGGGCACAAATTCAAGGCCTCGCCATCCTTGGTGCTGGAAGGCGGCCATTGGTGTCCCGAATGCCTGCCTGCTCCTTGGAACTACGACGAAATAGCCAAAAACAATCCGTTTTTCGCACAAGTGTGGCACCCTATACACGGCCGCGATGAACACAACTATTACGATGCCGACATTTTCGAAGGCTGGGAATAACATTGCGAAGCGTACCTAATTTTGCGCATAAAAATCGTGAAAGATATGCATCGAAAAAACATTCGCATTGTTTCGCCTTCCGGCGCAATAGATGGCCGATACATCGACGGAGCGACACAAGTGTTGCGGGCGTGGGGGTATGACGTGTCCGAAGGGCCGCACGCACGCGACCGCTACGGACGCTTTGCCGGCACGCCGGCCGACCGTATCGCTGACATGCAAGCAGCCATAAACGATACGCATACCGACATTATCCTGTGTAGCCGCGGAGGCTACGGACTGGCGCAAATCATTGACAAAATAGACCTGAGTCCGCTTTGCACACATCCGAAACTGGTTTGCGGATTCAGCGACATTACCGTACTGCACAGTGCATTGGGAAATCTCGGCCTGCCGTCGGTACACAGCATCATGGCCAAATACCTGACCGAACTGCCCGCAGACGCAGAAGCCAAGCGTCGACTGCAAAGTATGCTGCAAGGCGAACGCACCGGCTATTCCCTGCCGGCCCACCGGATGAACCGCCAAGGCACGACACAAGGCATCTTGCGGGGCGGCAATTTGTCTGTCCTGTACGGATTGCGCGGAACGCCCCACGATTTTCAACCGGAAAACACCATCCTTTTCATTGAAGACATCGCCGAAAAGCCTTACCACATAGACCGCATGATGCAAAATCTGAAAATGGGCGGCGTGCTAAAACGGATTTCCGGATTGATAGTCGGACAATTTTCCGATTGTGAAGAAGATCCGCTCATGATGCAAAGCATAGAAGAGATTATTTTCGATGCCGTAAAAGCGTACGACTATCCGGTGTGTTTCAATTTTCCGGCAGGACACGTTACCTACAATCTGCCACTGCTCATGAACACGAATATCAAACTGCAGGTCGGCGATGCCGTCTCGCTGACGTATTTGTAAAGCCCAAAACACCTGCCTATGGACTTCCGCACCAAGGTAAGCCTGCCTGACATGCCGTTCCGAATCAGCTATCATGACCGGCTCTTCTCGTTCGGCTCGTGCTTTTCCACGCATATCGGTCACAAACTGGCACAGGCATTTTTCCAAATAACGCCGTCGCCCTTCGGTATCTTGTACAATCCGGCAAGCATTGCACAGTGCCTGTCTGTATGGCAATCGGACAAACTGTTCGGGCAATCAGACCTGTTTTTCCACAACGATTTATGGCACAGCTCGTTGCACCACGGCGATTTTTCCGCTCCCTCTGCCGAAGATTGCCTCCGGCGGATAAACAACCGGCTTACCGCAGCCCGCACGGCCTTTTCCGACACCGGCATCTTGCTCATTACATTCGGCACGGCATGGGTGTACGAACGGGATGGGAAAATTGTCAGCAATTGCCACAAACTGCCGGCCGGCTGCTTTACGCGGCGACGCCTCACCGTGGATGAAATCGTAAAGTGGTTTGAACACATACCGGTAAAAACGATTTTTACCGTCAGCCCGATCCGGCACTGGAAAGACGGCGCGCACGAGAACCAGCTCAGCAAAAGCATTTTGCTGCTTGCCGTTGAGGAGATTTGCCACAAAAACCCAAACTGCGCCTATTTCCCGAGTTATGAAATCGTGTTGGATGAATTGCGCGACTACCGGTTTTACACCGAAGACATGCTCCACCCGAACACTACGGCCATCAACTACATTTGGGAACGTTTCGGAGAAGCCTTTTTCAGCCGGGAAACCCGCCGGGCACAGGCAGAACTGGAACAATTGCGGCGCGACATGAATCACAAACCCTTGCATCCGGACACGGCCGCCTGCCGGAAATTCCTGACACAAACCAAACGCAAAGCGGAGGAACTGCAACGGAAATATCCGTGGTTGCCCATAACGGCACAACTCACATAAGCGGGCTGAACAAACGGGCGACCGACTCCTTGAAGCGCTCCCAAGGCGGACGCGCACACCACGCTTCGAGCGTAATCTCGGTACAACGATCCATATCGTTCAGAAAGGCCTGTTTCAGCGTCTCCGCCGTCTGCTTGTCGTAAATAAACGCATTGATTTCAAAGTTCTGGTTGTAACTCCGCTCGTCCATATTGGCGGAACCGACCGTGGACACCATATCGTCAATCACGATGGCCTTGCTGTGCAGGAATCCGTCACGATACAGGAACACGCGCGTACCCGATTCGAGCACCGTTTCCAGATAGGTGCGCGTAGCCGCGTCGGAAACGGGCGCGTCCGACTTGGCGGGCACCATCAGGCGGACATCCACGCCGCTCAACGATGCGGTCTGTATTGCCCCGAGAATATTTTCCGGCGGAATGAAATAAGGCGTATGGATATACACATAACGGGTGGCCGTGGTTATGGCCTGCATGATTCCCTGCATGATATTTTCCCAGTCGCTGTCCGGCCCGCTCGTCACGATTTGCACCAAATTGTTGCCTGCAACACGATGATCCGGATAATACTTGGGATCGGTAATCAGTTTCTGCTCCACAAAATACCAATCTATCAGAAAACTGGTCTGCAAGCCCTGCACCGCCGCGCCCTCGATGCGGACAAAGGTATCGCGCCACAGGCCCAAGTGGTTGCCGTACAAATACCTGTCGGCTACGTTCAATCCGCCGGTAAAGCCGATTTTCCCATCCACAACAAGTATTTTCCTATGGTTCCGGTAATTGATTTTGGTGCGGGCAATCTTAAAACGCGCCGGCAAAAACGCCTGGAGATACACGCCTGCCTCCCGCAGCGACTGCAAATAAGCCTTGTTCAGCTTGAAGCTGCCGAAATAATCATAAATCATGCGCACACGGACTCCCTGCCGCGCCTTTTTTATCAGCAACTCGCGCAGGCGGTTGGAAATACGATCATTTCCGAAAATGAAAAACTCAATATGAATATGGTTCCGGGCTTGCTCTATGGCCGTGAACATGGCCTCAAAAGTCGACGCGCCATCCGTGTACACATCTATGCGATTGCCCCGATAGGCCGGTGCATCGTTGTTGTGCCGCAACAGTTTGATAAGGTTCAACTGCTGCGGAGAAAGCCCGTGCGTGTCAATCTCGGCTATGTCGAACTCCGGCATCGGGCGGGCGGCCACTTTACGGATACTTTTCTTGGAAATGATTTTCTGCTTCCGGTAATACTGCCCGACCATCAAATAGGCAACAAAGCCGAACACGGGAATCAGAATCAGCACCAACACCCACGAGAGCGAACGCACCGGGTTTCGGTTCTCACTCAGAATAAGCACAATGGTTGCTGCGATGATCAGGATATACATCACATACGCTACCGTCGAAAGAATTACCACCATATCCATAAAGCTACTTTTTGTTGCGCCTTCAGACAAACCCGGCCGGATTCCTGAACCGGCAAAGGCAATGCCCATCCACCCACTCGCTGTGGCCGGGAAAGGCGGGCATCGGCGGGGCTTTCACGCCATTGCCCAAACATGCCGGAGAGATTTCCACCTGCAGCTCGTCCCACCGGCCCTGCTCCAGCAAAGAGCCCAGCACCTGCGCGCCGCCTTCCACCAAAACGGAATGGATGTGCCGCTCGTACAAAGTTTGCCATACCTGTGGCCAAATGTTTTCCGAGAAATCGATACGGACAACTTCCGCCGGCGTTTCAAAAGGATAAGCCTCCCGTTCGGAAAACACGAGCGTCGGCGCGGAACCGTCCAGCAACTTATAAGTAAGGTCCAACTGCAGCCGACGGTCTATGACCACGCGCAGCGGATTCCGGCCCGTCCAGCGGGTTACGCGCAAGCCCGGATTGTCGAGCAGTGCCGTCCGCGTCCCGACCAGAATGGCCATGTTTTCCGCCCGGGTCTGATGCACGCGCTGCTTGGTCAGCGCATTGCTGATAACCGCCACGGGCTCATCGCGCGTCGTCCGCAGGCGGTCGATAAAACCATCGCGCGTCTGCGCCCACTTCAGCACCATGTACGGCCGCTTTTTTTCCTGATAACACAAAAAACGCCGGTTCAGTTCCCTGCACTCGTCTGCCAGAACGCCGGTGCGCACCTCCACGCCCGCCTGCCGCAACAGTTCCACCCCCCGGCCGGCCACGCGCGGGTTCGGATCCAGCGTGCCGACAACCACACGCGGAATGCGCATGCGCATAATCAGTTCGGCACAAGGCGGCGTTTTGCCGTAATGCGAGCACGGCTCCAGATTCACGTACAGCGTGCTGTGCGGCAGCAGACTTTTGTCCACAACGGCAGCTATGGCATTCGGCTCGGCATGCCAATCGCCGAAGCGCCGGTGATAGCCCTCGCCGATAATCCGCCCCTCGTGCACCACCACCGCACCAACCATCGGGTTGGGAGCCACCTGCTCCATGCCCAAGCGGGCCAATTGCAGGCAACGCTGCATATATACATTATCCATCATAACAGAGCACAAAAGTACACATTTTCCGGAAACTCATACACCTTTTGGTT
>CAYUYS010000044.1:0-2457 GCA_964449415.1 uncultured Paludibacteraceae bacterium
TCTGCGCTTGCCGCAGATAATATCCGCTTTTTTATTACCTTTGCACCCGCGCAAGGCCGCAAGTCCGCAGGGCGGCGGGCACCGGGTGTGAAACAGGCGGAAAAAGTGCGGTTTATCGCCGCTTTTCCAACATTCATTATTCTATAAAACCCAACCAACAGGTATCTTTGCATCAATCGTTATTTGTCTAACTCATAAAAAACAACAGCTATGAACAATTTTGTGTTTCAGAACCCTACCAAGCTGATTTTTGGCAAGGGCACGATAGCGCGTCTGGCCACGGAGATTCCGGCAGACAAGAAAATCATGATCACGTTCGGGGGCGGCAGCCTGAAAAAGAACGGCGTTTACGAACAGGTAGTCAAGGCTCTGGAGGGCCGCACCTATGTGGAGTTTTGGGGAATTGAGCCGAACCCGACGGTGGAAACCTTGCGCAAGGCGGTTGCGTTGGGCAAGGAGCAGCGGGTTGATTTCCTGCTGGCGGTTGGGGGCGGCTCCGTGCTGGACGGCACCAAACTGATAGCCGCGGCTTTGCGCTACGACGGCGATGCGTGGGACTTGGTGCTGCATCCCGAAAGGATGGGCGAATTAGTGCCTGTGGCTAGTGTGATGACCATGCCGGCAACCGGATCGGAAATGAATATCAACGCGGTGATTTCCAACAAGGCAACCGCCGAGAAATTCGGCTTCTATTCGGATTTCCCGACATTCTCCATTCTGGACCCCGAAGTGACCTACTCCATTCCCGATTTCCAGATAGCCTGCGGCCTGTCCGACACCTTCGTGCATGTGCTGGAGCAATACCTGACCCGTCCGTGCGAGTCGCCGCTTATGGATCGCTGGGCGGAAGGCGTGTTGCAGACAGTGGTGGAAATAGCGCCCAAAATCCGGGAAAACAAGACGGACTATTACTACATGAGCCAGTACATGTTGTGCGCCACCATGGCGTTGAACGGCTTTATTGCCATGGGTGTGTCGCAGGACTGGTGCACGCACATGATAGGTCACGAGCTGACGGCGTTGCACGGCATTACGCACGGGCAGAGCTTAGCCATTGTCATGCCGGCCACCATGACGGTGTTGCAGGCGCAGAAGCGCGACAAGATTTTGCAGTACGGCGAGCGGGTGTGGGGCGTTACCTCCGGCGACGAGAATGCCCGTCTGCTCCAAACCATTGAGCAGACCGAGGCGTTTTTCCGGTCGTTGGGACTGGCCACGCGCCTGGGCGAGGTGAATATCGGGGAGGATACAATTGCCGAAATAGAGCGGCGTTTCAACGAACGCAAGGCGGCTTACGGTGAGGCCGGCAACGTGAACGGAACCGTGGCGCGCGCCATCTTGGAAGCCGCCCGCTGACAGCCCGAAAACATATCCCCCGAAGTACCGGTTGAGGAGCTTCGGGGAATAATTCACAGACCCTATCCGCTTTCAAAAGGCGATAGGGTTTTTGTTTTGCCGACGCTGTCCAAGGTCATTTTCGCCGCAACTGTTTCAGCTTTTCTTTGCTTTCTGCCGGAATGCGGAACGACTCCACGCATTTCCGGATGGTGCGGTTGTGCGTATCCTTGTCCAGCGTTCCGCTTTGCAGGAAACGGATGGTTTCCCCACTGAATTTCACGCAGCAAACCGACAGAAGCCACGCCGCAGCCATGGACACATAATACTCGTTGCATTGCATCCGGCTTGCGTGTGCGAAAATGGCCGGCAGGTATTCTTCCTCAACGAAGGCATGAAGCATCAGCACCAACCCGAAGCGGATTTCGTAGGTTTGTGCGGATGCCAAACGCTCCTGCGCAAACTGCCACCACGCTTCTTTGTCGGCCGGCTGTATTTTCAGGCTCGTGGCCACGGAATCGCACACGGCCCAGTTGTCGATTTTCGGGATAAAACCTTGCAGCCGTTGCATGCGTTCGGTGCTCTCCATCGGTGCGGTGGCAACGACGATGCCTTGCAGCATGACATGCTCCATGTACGTATCCTCCGCAGTCGCGAGCCATTGCCGCCAGTCTCCGCGAATGATTTCTTTGGCAATTTTCCGCACGTCCGGCAGGCGCAGGCCACAGATATTCGCCGCCGTCGGAATCAGCTTCGTGTTGAACATGCGCTGATGTTCTGTCCGCAGGGCGGCAAACTTGAGGTTTATCTCCCGATTGGTCATGGGTAATGTAACGTTCATGATGGCTGTTTTTACTTGTTAAACATAGGTTGCGCGTTGGCAAAAAACTATCCCGCAGTTGCAAGCTGCGGAACGCATCCCAACCTTATATGACACAGTCTTTGGGCATAAAAGTGCATTTTATGGAGAATATTGTTGTCATTGTCAAACAAATTCATCATATTTGCGGCTTGTTAAAAGATAAATTGATTTGCTATGAAACGGATTATGTATGCCATGGCTGCCATACTCTTGCTGGGTTTGGGAGCATGTAAGTCCAAACAGACCATAACGCCTATTCC
>CAYUYS010000044.1:2557-11271 GCA_964449415.1 uncultured Paludibacteraceae bacterium
ACCGAAGTTGAGCCGGTAGAAGTAGAAGAAGTAGAGGCAGAGGAAGAAACCCGCGCAGAACATTTTGAGTTGGTAGACACGGATGCGGAGGTGCGTCCGACGGATTATTTTGTCGTTGTGGGTAGTTTCAAGAGTTTTTCCAATGCACAAGGTTTGCAGACAACTTTGCGGCAGGAAGGTGTTCTGGCTGTCCTTGCCATCAACGAGCAGCAAATGTACCGGGTGATTTACGCTTCGTTCGACAACTATGAAAAAGCCCGTGTGCAACGCGATGCCTTGAAAGTTCGCTTTGCCGATGCCTGGATTCTGGTGCAGAAATAACCTTTTGAGCATCGGGAAAAAAGCAAACACGCCACGGTCAAACGAAGTGTTTCGGCCGTAGCGTGTGTCTTTCGCAATCGTCGTTTTATTTACGGATACCCAATTCTTTGATGATGGCACGATAGCGTTCGATGTCGATTCTCTTCAGATAGTCGAGCAAACGACGGCGCTTACCTACCAAGGCCAACATGGCGCGTTCGGTGCCGAAATCCTTCTGGTTGGCACGCAAGTGATTGGTCAGGTGGTTAATACGATAGGTAAACAAGGCAATCTGCGATTCTGCAGAACCGGTGTCTTTGGCATCTTTGCCGTATTTGGCAAAAATCTCCGCCTTCTTTTCAGAAGTCAAATACATAGTTGTAAAGTTGTTAAGTTAAACCATAATGGTCTCGCCATCGGGCAATCCCACATTTATTTTTTGCGGCTGCGAAGATAGCTCTTTTATCTTTATCGTGCAACGGGTTTGTGGAAATTTATTTTTCCGGCTGCTTGCATAATCGGGCAATCGGCTGGTCCGACCATGTTTTGCGCAACGGAAACGACCACCGGGCCAGCAATGCAACCGTAACGACGGCAATCAGGGAACCGGCCCACACGTCGCACGGGAAGTGCTGGAACAGGTATATGCGCGAATAGGAACAGAAAATGGCCAGCAGCAGATATGTGAATTTCAGCGTTTTGTTTTCTGTCATAACCGCAAGGGAGAAAAACAAGGCGAAAATGGCCGTTGTGTGTCCGGACGGAAAACTGTGCGAGGAATGCAGGCGCACACCTTCAACCATCGGCAAGACAAAATCCGGGTAGTGCTCGGCAAAAAACAGTTTCGGGCGCGGCGCATCGACAATGTGCTTGATGATTTGCGTAACCAATCCGGCAGCAAGCTGTCCGAGCAGGACAAAAATGCCGTTCCCCGTTTTGTAAAACAGCAGAGCTACTGCAACAATGTACGGAATCCATTCGCCGGTCAGGGTTATGTATTTGAAAATGAAGTCCAACGTGGGGGAATGCACGGCGTTCAGCCACAAATGCAACTCGCCTTTTCCCGTGCAGAGAATGGCTATGCCGAACAAGAGCGCAAACAGCAGATAAGGCACGATGAAATAACTGTTTTCCTGTAAAATCCGTTTCATGTCTGTCGTTTTTAGTTGGTTGCCGGTTTGACGGCTCGTAAAATTTCTCTTTTCCCGGCCGGTCCTTGCAGCCGTTCGACCAGGAAACCGGCTTGCTGTAAAGCACGTCTGACCGCGCCCTTGGCGCAGTAAGTCGTCAGGATGGCGTTTGGTTTGCATGCGGCAAAAATCCGTTCGAAAATGGCCTCGCTCCACAGTTCCGGTTGTTTGGCCGGCGAAAACGCATCGAAATAGATAATGTCAAACACGTTCTCACCCATGGGGAACGTCAGCAAATCGGCCTGTATTTTCTGCAAGGTAAAATGTGGCGCAAGGGTTGTTTTTTTCTCCCATGCTGCGGTGTGCAATTGTTTGAAAATGCCGTCTTGCGGTCGGTAGTTATGGCGAGATGTCTGTTGCTCATAGTTCAGCGAAGCGGCCACATCTGTGGCGATGGGAAATTTCTCGATGGCCGTGTAACTGATGCTGCGTCCCGATTTTCCGGCTTCCAGCAAGGTCAGATATGCATTCAGGCCTGTCCCGAAACCAACCTCGAAAACGGATAAATGCGGTTGCGGGTGGTGCCGCAAAGCCGCATGTATGAATATGTGCATCGATTCCTGCATGGCACCGTTGGTTGAGTGGTACGATTCGTCTATTTCCGGCACGTACAAGGTGTGCGAACCATCGGCTGTCAGTAAAACGGTGCTCATGCGATTTCGTGATGATTTTCGGCCGGGTCTCCTTTAGAAGTCGGCGTTGTTCGGTGTGCGCGGGAACGGAATCACATCGCGTATGTTCGACATGCCGGTAACAAACAGCATGAGCCGTTCAAAACCAAGCCCGAAACCGGCGTGCGGAGCTGTTCCGAAACGGCGCGTATCCAGATACCACCAGATGTCTTTTTCGGGCACTCCCATTTCTGCGGCACGTGTTTTGAGCTTGTCGTAGTTTTCCTCGCGTTCCGAGCCGCCGATGATTTCACCGATTTTCGGGAAAAGCACATCCATTGCACGGACGGTCTTGCCGTCATCGTTCTGCTTCATGTAGAACGATTTGATTTCTTTCGGGTAATCGGTCAGGATAACCGGCTTTTTGAAATATTCTTCTACCAGGTAGCGTTCGTGTTCCGATTGCAGGTCGGTGCCCCAACCGACGGGAAACTCGAATTTTTTGCCATTGGCAATAGCCTCTTCCAGAATCCGGATGCCTTCCGTATAGGTCAGCCATTGGAAATCGTTGTTTACGACAAATTTCAGCCTGTCAATCAGATCCTTGTCATACATTTCGCACAGGAATGCCAGATCGTCCTGGCATTTTTCCAGCGCCCAGCGGACGCAATATTGGATAAAATCCTGTGCCAGCCGCATGTTTTCTTCTATTCGGTTGAAGGCCACTTCGGGCTCTATCATCCAGAATTCCGACAAATGGCGCGGCGTGTTCGAATTTTCAGCCCGGAATGTCGGTCCGAATGTGTATATCTTGCCCAACGACAGCGCGCCTAATTCGCCTTCCAATTGTCCGGAAACGGTCAGACTGGCTTGCTTGCCGAAGAAGTCGCGCGAGTAGTCAATGGAGCCGCTCTCATCTTTTTTCAGGTCGTACAGATTCAGGGTGGTTACCTGGAACATCTGTCCGGCACCTTCGCAGTCGGATGCGGTAATGAGCGGTGTGTGGAAATAGAAGAAACCGCGTTCGTGGAAGAAGGTATGAATGGCCATGGCCATGTGATGCCTCATGCGGAACACGGCTCCGAAGGTGTTTGTGCGCGGACGCAGATAGGCAATTTCGCGCAGATATTCCAGCGAATGTCCTTTCTTCTGCAAGGGGTAGGCATCCGGATCGGCCGTGCCGTATATTTCTATTTCTTCGGCTTGTATTTCAACGCTTTGTCCTTTTCCCATGCTTTCCACAAGTGTTCCGACCACGCTGATGCATGCACCGGTCGTAATGGGTTTCAGGTAATCTTCGCCGAATTTTGCGATGTCGGCCACAATTTGTATGTTCTTGATGGTAGAGCCATCGTTCAACGCTATAAAACTGACGTTTTTGTTACCGCGACGGGTACGCACCCAACCTTTTACATTCATTTTTTCGCCGAAAGCGGTACTTTTCAGTGCATCTACAATAACCGTACGTTCCATTGTGTGATTGTTTTTAAATTACATGTTCGATAATCCGTACGCCGGAAAAACCTGCGTATTCCTGCTTTTTTGCATAAAATTCAAGGCGCAAAAGTACGAAAAAATCAGCGTAGAAACTACATTCAGGCGCTTACTTAATTCGATGCGTTTTTCTAATGCGTTGATTGTGTAGCATATACTATCGGTTCGGATGATTTTTCGTTGGCAAAAAGATTTTTTTTGAAAACTATTGCAGAATAGAAATCTGTTTATATTTTTGCTATGTAAAAAAGAATAGTTCATTTATTTGGAAATAATGGCGAAAAAAACGAATTTAACAGCTGCCTTACAGAAACATTTCGGATTTCAAAGTTTCAAGGGAAATCAGGAAGCCATCATTCAAAATGTATTGGATGGGAAAGACACGTTTGTATTAATGCCTACCGGCGGAGGAAAATCGTTGTGCTACCAGCTGCCGTCTTTGTTGTTGGATGGAACGGCCATCGTGATTTCCCCTTTGATTGCTTTGATGAAAAACCAGGTGGATGCCATGCGTCACTTTAGCGAAGAAGATGGCATCGCGCATTTTATCAACTCCTCTTTGTCGAAAACCGCTATCGATGCAGTCCGCGCCGACATTATGGCCGGCAAGACGAAATTGCTCTATGTGGCTCCCGAATCGTTGACAAAAGAAGAGAACATGGACTTTCTGCGTCATGTGAAAATATCCTTTTACGCGGTGGATGAGGCACATTGCATTTCGGAATGGGGACACGATTTCCGGCCGGAATACAGGCGCATCCAGCCCATTGTCAGCGCGATAGGCAAGGCTCCCATTATAGCTCTTACGGCAACGGCCACCCCCAAAGTGCAGCACGATATCCAGAAAAACTTAGGCATGCTGGACGCAACGGTGTTCAAGTCGTCGTTCAACCGGCTGAACCTTTATTACGAAGTACGGCCGAAAACCGATGATGTAGACAAGGAAATCATCAAATACATCCGCTCCATGGAAGGCAAGTCCGGCATTATTTATTGTCTGAGCCGTCGCAAGGTGGAAGAACTTGCCGAAACGCTGCAAGTCAACAATATTTCTGCGCTGCCGTATCACGCCGGCATGGATTCTGCCGTCCGCAGCAGGAATCAGGACAAGTTTCTTATGGAAGAGGTGCAGGTAATTGTGGCGACCATTGCATTTGGCATGGGCATAGACAAGCCGGATGTGCGTTTTGTCCTGCACTACGACATGCCCAAAAGTCTGGAAGGCTATTATCAGGAAACAGGCCGGTCCGGCCGTGATGGCGGAGAAGGGCAGTGCATAACGTTTTATTCGCCAAAAGATCTGGACAAACTGCGTAAGTTCATGCACGGAAAACCGGTAGCCGAACAGGAAATAGGCAACCAGCTTTTGTTTGAAACCCAGACATACGCCGAGTCATCATTGTGCCGGCGCAAATTGTTGTTGCACTATTTCGGCGAAGAATATACCGAAGAAAACTGTGGCAACTGTGATAACTGCAAGCATCCGCACAAACTCTTTGATGCCGGCGAGTTGCTGTCGCTGATTCTGGAAACGGTGCTGGCATTGAAAGAGAAATTCAAGGCCGAGCATATTGTTGACATTCTGAAAGGCAACAAAACGGCTGCTGTCGTTTCGTACAAGCACAACGATCTGGAGAATTTCAGTTCGGCCGCGGATACGAGCGAAAGCACTTTGCACGCCATTATCCGGCAGGCCATGCTTTCGGGATATATATCGAGGGATATTGAAACGTATGGTATGCTGAAAATCACGCCGGCCGGAAAGAAATACCTGAAGCATCCCGAACCCTTTATGGTTCCCAAGGAAGTGCATGAAGAAGAGGGCGATGAGGATGCAATGGCTAAAGGAATGGGCGGATGCAGTGCTGCCGACGATGTCTTGTTTGCCATCTTGAAAGACTTGCGAAAAAAGATGTCGAAAAAGTTGGGCGTGCCGCCTTTTGTCATTTTCCAAGACCCGTCTTTGGAAGCAATGGCCACGAGTTATCCCATTACTACCGAAGAGTTGCAGAATATTCCCGGTGTGGGAGCCGGCAAGGCCAAACGTTACGGCGACGAGTTTCTGAAAGTCATCAAGAAGCATGTACACGAAAACGAAATCATACGCCCGGAAGATTTGCGGGTGCGTACAGTTCCCAAAAAATCGCAACTCAAAATTTCCATAATCCAGGCCATAGACCGTAAGATTGCGCTTGATGACTTGGCCGTGTCAAAAGGGCTTGATATTTACGAATTGCTGAATGAAATAGAAGCGATTGTCTATTCGGGAACAAAGCTCAATATCGATTATTTTCTGAATGAAATAATGGATGCCGACAAGGAAGAGGAAATCTTTGACTACTTCAAAACGGCAGAAACTGACAATGTGGAAAAAGCGCTGGACGAACTTGGCGATGCTGATTTTACGGATATAGATATCCGGCTGGTGCGGATCAAGTTCCTATCGGAAATCGGTAACTGATGTTATGAGAACAACAGTATTATGTAAAAAGGAGGACTTGCCGGTTCTCCTTTTTTGTTTTTACCTGAAATGGTTTTTGTTGCGGAAGCACCCATTGGCCATGAGCCGGCCAACAGGTTTTTCCGCGGATTGGGCTTGAGGGTTATTGCCGTTGTCGGGCAGCCTGCAGCGTGTTCTGCAGCAGCGACACGATGGTCATGGGCCCTACGCCTCCCGGCACAGGCGTGATGTAACTGCATTTGGGAGCGACGTGCTCGAAATCCACATCTCCACAAAGGCGGAACCCGCTTTTTGTCGTGTTGCAGGGTATGCGCGTTGTGCCGACATCGATAACGACAGCGCCATCCTTGACCATATCTTCTTTCAGAAAAGCCGGCGAACCGAGAGCCGCGATGATGATGTCAGCACTCAGACAGATTTCCTTTAGATTTTCCGTGCGGCTATGGCATACAGTCACCGTAGCATCGCCCGGACAAGTTTTTTGCATCATCAGGTTAGCTATGGGTTTGCCCACAATGTTGGAACGTCCGATAACGACGCAATGTTTGCCCCGCGTCGGGATTTCGTAACGCCGGAGCAGTTCGATAATGCCGGAAGGAGTGGCGGAAACAAAGCAAGGCAAGCCAATGCTCATGCGTCCAACGTTGACGGGATGGAAACCATCCACATCCTTGCGGTAGTCGATGGATTCTATGACTTTTTGTTCGTTGATGTGTTTGGGCAGGGGCAGCTGTACGATGAAGCCGTCTATGTCCGCATCGTTGTTCAGTTCGGCAATTTTGGCCAGCAGCTCGGTTTCCGTCACGGTGTCTTCAAAGGCAATTTTCGTGGACGTGAATCCGACTTGTGCGCACGACTTCACTTTGTGTGCCACGTAGGTTTCGCTGCCGCCATCGTGGCCGACGATAATCACGGCAAGATGTGGCCGTTTCTTGCCTTCGGCAACCATTTTTTCTACTTCAGCCGCAATCTCGGACTTGATTTGGTCGGCTACTTTCTTTCCATCAATCAGTACCATTTTTGTTTCCTTTTTAGCGAGTTTGTATAAAAAAAGCCCAATTGCGCGGAACACAATCGGGCATGTCTTATCGATGCATTTTCAGCTTTCCCTGCGAAATCATTTTCATGAGTTTGCCGGTTTGCGAGAATTGTTTCAGCAGCCTGTTTACTTCCACTATGCTTGTGCCGCTGCCTTTGGCAATCCGATTTTTGCGGCTTCCGTTCAGGCATGCCGGGTTTCGGCGCTCTTCCGGAGTCATGGACTGAATGATGGCTTCAATGTTTTTGAAAGCATTGTCGTCTATGTCCACGTTTTTCAGTGCTTTGCCCATGCCCGGAATCATGCCCATCAAGTCTTTCATGTTACCCATTTTCTTGATTTGCTGGATTTGGGTCATGAAGTCGTTGAAGTCGAACTGGTTTTTGGCAAGTTTTTTAGACAGCCTTCTGGCCTCTTCTTCATCGTATTGGGCCTCAGCGCGTTCAACCAACGATACAATATCGCCCATGCCCAGAATACGGTCGGCCATGCGAGACGGATGGAACACATCCAGGGCATCCATTTTTTCGCCGGTTCCGACAAACTTGATGGGCTTGTTCACGACAGAGCGAATGGATATGGCGGCTCCGCCACGTGTGTCACCGTCCAGTTTGGTCAGGATTACGCCGTCAAAATTCAGCCGGTCGTTGAACTCTTTGGCCGTGTTGACAGCATCCTGCCCGGTCATGGCATCTACCACAAACAGGATTTCCTGTGGTTGTATGGCTTTCTTGATGGCCGCTATCTCGTTCATCATTTGCTCGTCTATGGCCAAACGCCCGGCCGTGTCCACAATCACAGTGTCGTAGCCTTGTTCCTTGGCATACTTGACGGCGGCTTGTGCTATTTCAACGGGATTCTTGCCGGATTCGTCGGCATATACGGGCACTTGGATTTGCTCGCCCAGAATTTTCAGCTGTTCTATGGCAGCCGGACGGTATACATCGCAGGCCACAAGCATGGGTTTCCGGTTCTGTTTGGTCTTGAGCATGTTGGCCAGTTTGCCGGAGAACGTCGTTTTACCCGAACCTTGCAGACCGGACATAAGTATCACGGCCGGCGAACCTTTCAGGTTGATTTCGGCACTGCTTCCACCCATTAGGGTAGCCAGTTCGTCGTGGACGATTTTGACCATAAGTTGGCCGGGCTTCAGCGATTTGAGCACGTTTTGTCCCAAAGCCTTTTCCTTTACGGTCTCGGTAAACATCTTGGCCGTTTTGTAGTTGACATCGGCTTCCAAGAGCGCTTTGCGTACATCTTTCAGCGTTTCGGCCACGTTGATTTCCGTAATCCGACCTTCTCCCTTCAGTATTTTAAAGGAACGTTCTAACCTGTCGCTTAAATTTTCAAACATAATGTGAGCTTGTTTTTGTCTTCAGTCAATAGTTGGCGTCAGTTTCTAACGGGGCACAAAGATACTGTTTTTTGGGCAGCGAGCCAAACGGCCGCCAAGTTTATGTGGATTTCGCGGGTGGCAGAATGGGTTTCAGCGGATATGTCCGAATGATTGTTTCCGGGCGTTACCGGGCCTGTTTGGAAAGAAACTTTTCTGCTTCTTGTATCACGTCGATTTTGCCGACATCCAGCATGCGGTAGTCCGATGGTATGTATGCCCGGAC
>CAYUYS010000045.1:0-11178 GCA_964449415.1 uncultured Paludibacteraceae bacterium
TCAAACGTGTCGTGGGATAAGGTGGATACGATTACCTTGACCGTGAAGATCATCCCTCCGATATGGCGCCGTTGGTGGGCACACGTCATATATGTGATGCTGGCGTTGTGTATTGCCTACGTGGTATTTGTGGTGACGCGTAAGCGTATCTTGTTGCAAAACGAGCTGCATTTGCGCGAAATAGACAAACTGAAGTCGGAAGAATTGAGCCACGCCAAACTGCAGTTTTTTACAAACATAACGCACGAACTGCTTACGCCGCTGACAATTATTTCGGCGGTGATAGATGAATTGAAAATCTGCGCGCCCAAACAAATGGAATACTATCACCTGATGGGTAACAATATCAGCCGATTGATGCGGCTTATCCAGCAGATTCTGGAATTCCGCAAGGCAGAAACAGGTAATTTGAAACTGAAAGTTTCACGGGGCGATCTGGTCTGGTTCATACGCACGAGTGTGGACAGTTTCAAGCCTCTGATGAAGAAAAAGAACATTCATGTCGCGTTTGTATGCAGCAAGGAAAAACTGCCGGCCTATTTTGATCCGGACAAGATAGATAAAGTGTTGTACAATTTGTTGTCCAATGCCGTGAAATACAATCTGGAAGACAGCGAAATAATGGTCAAGTTATCGTATGATGCAAATTCCAATTTTGCCATTCTGCAAGTGAAGGACAACGGTCAGGGAATGTCGCCGGAAGCCCAGAAAAATTTATTCAAGCGTTTTTACGAGGGCGACTATCGTAAATTTCATACCATTGGCACGGGCATAGGACTCTCCTTGTGCCGCGATTTGATGGATCTGCACAAAGGCAGTATTTCCGTGGAGAGCGAATTGGGCAAGGGCACTTGTTTCAAGGTGGTATTCCCGATCGACAAGGGTGCTTATCAGGCGGAAGAGGTGGACGAAACCATCACCATCATGCCGGTAATAGAAGATATGCCTGTTATCGAAGAAGATACGGCGGCAAACGAAGAATTGGCAGAAGAGGAGCGTAAGGAATATACCCTGTTGCTGATTGAAGACAACGAAGAATTGCTGCTTACGATGACCCGTTTGTTGGAAAAGGATTACAATATCTACACCGCGACGAACGGGAAAGAAGGCCTTGAAATTATCGAGCGTGAATACATAGATCTGATTGTGTCGGATGTCATGATGCCGGAGATGGATGGAATGGACTTCTGCCGTTCGCTGAAAGAAAACATAGAAACATCGCATATACCCATTATTCTGCTGACGGCCAAGCAGACTTCGCAAGACCGTGTGGATGCATACAATGCTGGAGCTGAGGCTTTTATAAGCAAGCCGTTTAATCTGAGTTTGCTGCTTTCCCGCATCAGCAATTTGCTCAAGGCCCGCGAAAGAGTGAACAAGGACTTCAAAAAACAATTGGTGTTTGAGGCAAAAGAGCTGAATTACAAAAGCATAGATGAAACATTTTTGCGCAGTGCCATTGATTGCGTATACAAACACTTGGATGATTCGGAATTTGACCAGTTCCAGTTTGTGTCCGAAATGGGTATCAGCAAATCTACCTTGTTCCGCAAACTGAAATCGCTGACAGGGCTGAGCTCATCGGCCTTCATACGCAATATCCGTTTGAAGGCGGCTTGTCAGATCATGAACAAGCAACACAGCATTCGTGTCTCGGAACTGGCCTATGCCGTCGGATTTAACGACCCGAAATATTTCAGTTCGTGCTTCAAGAAAGAATTTGGCATGCAACCCAGTGAATACATGAGTAAACTGGGTGCCAAATTAGAGGAAGAATAGAAACGAAAAGCACGTCGTTTTTTGTGGCTAAAAAGGCGGTTGGTCGTCGGCAGTCGCTTGTCCCATTGCCGGATGGTTTGTCGCAGCATCGGCATAGAAACTGCTCCCTTGTTTCGTATGGTTCATTTTGGATCCGATGGTTATGTCGCTGATTTCGTCCGTATCTTCTTCCAAATTCAGGAATTTTGCAAACACGTTTTTGAACCGCAATCGGATGTCGCCGGTGGCACCGTTACGGTGTTTGGCCACAATGATTTCGGCTATGCCGATCAGCGAATTTCCTTCCTGATCTTCAGTTATGTGATAGTATTCCGGCCGGTGGATGAAACAAACCATGTCGGCATCCTGTTCAATGGCACCCGACTCACGCAAGTCGCTCAGGTGCGGCCGCTTGCCTTCAATGCCGGTACGGCCTTCCACGCCGCGGTTCAACTGCGACAAGGCGATAATCGGGATGTCCAGTTCTTTGGCCAAACCTTTCAGCGAGCGCGAAATCATGCTGACTTCCTGTTCGCGGCTGCCGTAATTCATGCCGCTTGCATTCATAAGTTGCAGATAGTCAACGATAATACACTGTATTTTATATTCCTTGACCAACCGTCGGGCCTTGCTTCGCAGTTCAAAAACAGACAGGCTCGGCGTGTCGTCCACATAAATGGGCGCGCCAAACAGGTTTTTGAGTTTGTAATCCAATTGCGTCCATTCGTATTCTTGCAGGTTTCCGTTCTTGATTTTTTCGCTTTCAATCTCGCAAACGTTCATAATCAGACGGTTCACCAATTGCACATTCGACATTTCGAGCGAAAAAAGTGCGACCGGCGTGTTGTAATCCACAGCCATGTTTTTGGCCATGGACAGCACGAAGGCTGTTTTTCCCATGGCAGGCCGTGCCGCAATGATAATCAAGTCCGATTTTTGCCAGCCGGAGGTTATCTTGTCCAACGCATGGAAACCGGTCGGGATGCCGCTCGAGCCTTGTTTGCTGTATGCGGCTTGTATGCGCGCCACAGCTTCTTCTATGACAGGGTCTATTTGCGTTACTTCGCGTTTCAGGCTGCGTTGCGACACCTCGAACATCATGCCTTCGGCTTCCTGCATCAGATCGTCCACGTCAATGCGGTCGTCGAATGCCTTTGTCTGGATTTCGGAAGAAATGCGAATCAATTCACGCGCCAAGAATTTTTGTGCGATAATGCGTGCGTGATATTCCACATGCGCCGCCGTAGAAACTTTGGCCGTCAGCATGGCAATGTAGTACGCTCCGCCAATTTCGTCCAAATTGCCATCCTTGCGCAATTGTTCCGTAACGGTATGCATGTCTATGGGTTCCTGCTTGATGGCCAAATGAACCATGGATTCGTAGATTTTCTGGTGGGCATCCTTGTAAAAACATTCGGGACGCAAAAGCTCGGAAACGGTCAGATAAGCATCCTTTTCGATCATAATGGCACCCAAAACGGCTTCCTCTAATTCGACGGCCTGTGGGGGAAGTTTGCCGTATTCATTGGGTCCGATGGGCGTGTATGCCGCTTGTCTGCTTTTTCTGGAATAAGTCCTTTTTGTTTCTTCTGCCATGTTGTTTTCAGTTTTTCTTTTCTCGTTTTTCAATTCAAAGCGGACACAAAGGTAGGACTTTTTGCAGGCTCCGGCCAAAACAATCTATCAACAAACTGTTGATAACCGATGCAGGATGATGGCAGAGTAGGGATAAATTCGTACCTTTGTCCACAGAAACAAAATCTGCCATGCTTTTATATCCGAATGCGAAAATCAATTTGGGACTGAACGTTGTCGGGCGGCGCGCCGACGGTTATCACGATATAGAGACGGTTTTTTACCCCATTCCTTTGTGCGATGCGTTGGAGCTGGTGCGTATCGATGCGCCGGACTGTTGTCTTGAGCAATCCGGTATGGTGCCGGATGCGCTTCCCGAGCAGAATTTGGTAGTGAAGGCATATCGCTTGTTGCAGCGCGATTACGGCTTGGGCGGCGTGTCTTTCCGTTTGCGGAAAAATATCCCCTTCGGGGCCGGGCTGGGCGGCGGAAGCTCGGATGCGGCATACGCGTTGTGCGGCTTGAACCGTCTGTTCGGTCTGGGCTTGTCTGCCGAAAAACTGAAAAAATATGCCGCCATGCTGGGGGCCGACTGTGCTTTTTTTGTGGAAAACAAGCCGGTATATGCCGAAGGTATAGGCAACGTGTTTTCATCCATATCGCTCAATCTGGCGGGCTGGTATTTGGTGCTGGTCAAGCCGGATGTGCATATTTCCACAGCGGATGCCTATGCCGATGTAGCGGTTGGCAGGCCGGACGTGCCGCTCGCCGCCGCCATTCGGGAACTACCTCCCGAGAAATGGCGCAATTACGTCATCAATGATTTTGAGCAGTCTGTCTTTGCCCGCTTCCCGGAGGTGGCCGATATAAAAGAAAGTCTGTACAAAAAAGGCGCTGTTTATGCTTCCATGTCGGGTTCGGGTTCGTCCGTGTTCGGATTGTTTCGTCATCAACCGGCAGATACCGCTTTCGGCAGCTGTTTTGTTTATGCATGTGTTCTCCCCGATGTTTTGCAGGATGTATAGGGCTTTGTCCTTCCGCCCGCCCTTCGTTTAGCCCTTTGCTGCCCACTGCTTTATGGCATTTTTGTTGAAAACTTCCCTCGAAAAAGCAGTTCCTGCATTTGTCCGTATGTGAAAAAAGCATTATCTTAGCGTGTTTTTTGAAAGAAATAAATTTATTTTTAAATGGTTGAGAATGATAGAATTATAAAGGTGAATATCGATGAGGAAATGAAATCTTCCTACATCGATTACTCCATGTCGGTAATTGTGTCGCGTGCCCTTCCCGATGTGCGCGATGGTTTTAAGCCGGTGCATCGCCGCGTGCTGTTCGGTATGAACGAATTGGGAAATACGTTTGACAAACCGACCAAAAAGTGCGCACGTATTGTCGGGGAGGTAATGGGTAAGTATCATCCGCATGGTGATTCATCTATATATGGAACGTTGGTCCGTCTGGCACAGCCTTGGGCAATGCGTTATCCGCTGGTGGACGGGCAGGGAAACTTTGGCTCGGTCGACGGTGATGGCGCTGCTGCCATGCGTTATACGGAAGCGCGTCTGGCCCGTTTGGCCGAAGAGATGCTGCGCGATATTGACAAGGATACGGTTGACATGCAGCTGAACTTTGATGATACCTTGCGGGAACCGGTGGTGTTGCCAACGCGCATACCCAATCTGCTTATGAACGGCTCTTCCGGTATCGCTGTCGGCATGGCCACGAACATGGCACCGCACAACCTGCGCGAAGTGGTTGACGGCATTGTTGCCTACATCGATAATCCCGAACTGGAAATTTCAGACCTGATGAAGTACATCAAGGCACCTGATTTCCCGACAGGGGGAACCATTTACGGCTATGCGGGCGTTAAGGAAGCATTTGAAACGGGACGCGGGCGCATCGTCGTGCGTTCCAAAGTGGAGATAGAGACCGAGCCGAACGGCCGGGAACGCCTGATAGTATGCGAATTGCCTTATCAGGTAATTAAATCGGATTTGGTCAAGAACATAGCCGCTTTGGTGAATGAAAAGAAAATTGACGGCATTTCGGACATATCTGACCAGTCGAAACGCGATGTGCGCATTGTCATAGACATAAAGAAAGATGCCAATGCAAGTGTGGTGTTGAACAAATTGTACAAATATACGGCACTGCAATCATCGTTTAGTGTCAACAATATCGCGCTGGTACACGGACGCCCGCGCCTGCTGAATCTGAAGGATTTGGTGCGCTATTTTGTGGAACATCGCTTGGATGTTGTGACCCGCCGCAGTCAGTTTGAACTGAAGGAAGCGGAAAAACGCGCCCATATTCTGGAAGGACTGATCGTGGCGGTGGACAATATAGATGAAGTCATTCGCATTATCAGAGACTCCCGCACGGTAGAAGAATCGCGCTCGCGTTTGATGGAACGTTTCAACCTGTCGGAAATACAAGCGCGCGCCATTGTCGAGATGCGGTTGCGCCAACTGACAGGCCTGGCCATAGATGACTTGCGTGCAGAATATGCCGACTTGCTGAAAACCATTGAATGGCTCAAGGAAGTTTTGGCAAAAGTGGAACTGCGCATGAACATCATAAAAAACGAGCTGCTGGAAATCAAGGAAAAATACGGCGATGAACGCAAGACGGACATCGTTTACGCATCCGAAGAATTCAATCCCGAAGATTTTTACGCAGACGATAAAATGATTATCACCATTTCGCACATGGGTTATATCAAGCGTACGGCGCTGACCGAGTTCCGCGCGCAAGGACGCGGTGGCGTTGGCAGCAAAGGTGGCGATACGCGTGATGACGATTTTATCGAATACATCTATCCGGCCACCATGCACAACACGATGCTGTTCTTTACGCAGAAAGGACGCTGTTACTGGCTCAAGGTGTATGAAATACCCGAAGGTTCCAAAAACTCGAAAGGGCGTGCCATTCAGAACCTGCTGAATATCGACTCAGACGACAAGGTGAATGCTTTCATTCGGGTGAAAGGCCTGAACGACAAGGAATACATCAACTCGCATTACCTGATATTTGCCACCAAGCAGGGTGTTATCAAGAAAACCTTGTTGGAAGCCTACTCGCGTCCGCGCCAGAACGGCGTGAATGCCATCCACATTCGGGAAGATGACCAAGTTATACAAGTGCGCCTGACCGATGGTGACTCCGAAATCGTTATGGCCAGCAGAAACGGCCGCGCCATCCGTTTTCACGAATCCACCGTACGCCCCATGGGGCGCATATCCACCGGCGTGCGGGGCATGCAACTGAATGAAGACGGTCAGGATGAAGTGGTTGGAATGATTTGCATAGACAAGAAAATGGCCGCAGACAGTACGATACTGGTTGTGTCGCAACAAGGTTACGGCAAACGCACCCGGCTGGATGACGAAGATGGCGAACCGGTATACCGTGTCACCAATCGTGGAGGAAAAGGCGTCAAAACCTTGAACATTACGGATAAAACGGGCAAATTGGTTGCCATCAAGAGCGTGACGGATGACAATGACCTGATGATTATCAACAAATCCGGCGTGGCCATTCGCCTGAAGGTAGACAACATGCGCATTATGGGACGTGCCACACAAGGCGTGCGGCTTATTAACCTGGAAAAACGCAACGACGAGATTGCCTCCGTGTGCAAAGTCGCTTCCGAGTCGACGGAAGAATTGGAACAGCAGGAAAATCAAGACAATATAACAAACGATACTATGGAAGAAACTCCAAAGCAAGAATAATCACAATTTAAAAACAGAACTTATGAAAAAAGCGATTGTATTGTTATCGGTTGTGCTTGTGAGCGGTACGCTATTCGCTCAAAAAGCAAATGTTTCAAAAGCAAAGAACAAGGCTTTGTCAACAGAAAGCCCGGACTTTGCCGGCGCGCGCGAAGCCATTAAGTTGGCATTGGAAGACCCTACCACAAAAGATCAGGCAAACACGTGGTATGTGGCAGGCCTGATTGGGTATAAAGAATGCGAGTCTCTGTATTTCCAGGCTCAGTTGGGACAAACCGTAGATGAAGCCAAAAAAGGCGAAGCAGTCATGGAATCCATCGACTATTTTGTCGTGGCTGACAGCCTCGGACAAATCCCGAACGAAAAAGGAAAAATCAACACGCGCATACGGAAGGACATCATGCCCAAAATCTTGGAATTTTACCAACAGCAGCATTTAATCATGTACGGAGCGCACTTGTTTGACAAAAAGGAGTATGCGCGTGCGTATGAGGTGTTCAAAACACATGTTTCCATACCGGATATGGCCATGTTCCAGGATGAAAAGGAACAGGCAAAAATGCCGCGCGACACGGTTTATTCGCAGTACAAGTATTATGCTGCCTTGGCTGCCAGCAATGCCGAAATGAACCAGGAAGCCATTGCGCTTTACAAGGACTTGACGGATGAACCATACGAAACGATAACAGTTTATCAATTGTTGTATCAGGAATATTTCAACCAGAAAGACACAGTCAACTATGTAAACACACTGAAAGAAGCTATCCAGAAATTCCCAAGCGAACCTTGGTTCCTGCAGAACCTGATTAATCATTTTATCTTCACGGGACAAACGGCAGAATCCTTGGTTTACTTGCGCGATGCCATAGAAAAAGAGCCCAATGTGGCACAATATCATTATGTAAAAGGCAATGTGGATGAAACGCTTGGAAACGTGGAAGATGCCAAAGTCGGTTTCCAAAAAGCCATAGAGTTGGAGCCGACCATGGCCGATGCCTATGCCGGATTGGGACGTGTATATTTCAATGTCGCCGTGAATATCTTGGACGAGGCAAGCAGCCTGCAAGACCAGGAGCAATACGAGCAGGAACTGCAAAAAGCTCAGGATACATTCAAGGAATCCTTGCCCTATTTCCAGAAAGCATCAGAGTTGAATCCGGAAGACAGGGATTACAAAATGACCTTGCGCACCTTGTATTATCGTTTGCGCATGGATGCGGAATACGAAGCTATCACCAATGAATTGGGTTTGTAATTTTCTCTAAGAAAAAAGCAAAGGAGGGCCGGATGTTCCGGCCTTTTTTTGTGCTTGCTGATAAGCAAAACGGCTGACAAAACGGCAGCTTTTGCACTGTGGTTCGTATTTTGAAAACTCCGGCTGCGAAACAATAACACACGGAAAAAATAGAAAGGAGAACCACGATATGAACTTTAACAATTTTACAATCAAGGCACAAGAAGCCGTACAAAGCGCGGTAAACCTTGTGCAGAGCAAAGGGCAACAGGCCATTGAGCCGGTTCATTTGCTGAAAGGCGTGCTGGATGTTGGAGAGAATGTTACCAACTTTATCTTCAACAAGTTGGGAATGCCTTCAGGCAGCGTTCGGAACACAGTGGAAAGAATGTTGGACGGACTGCCAAAAGTGTCAGGTGGTGAGCCGTACTTGAGCCGCGAGGCGAACGCGGTGCTGCAACGGGCCATAGATGTTTCCAAGAAGGATGGCGATGAATACGTTTCGGTGGAATACTTGCTGCTTGCCTTGCTGCTGGAAAACAGCAGCGTTTCCCAAATGCTGAAAGATGCCGGCATGACGGAAAAAGAACTGCGCGCCGCCATTGCCGAATTGCGCAAAGGCAACAAAGTGAAGGAACAGACGGCCGAAGATACCTATCAGGCGCTGGAAAAATATGCGATTAACCTGAACGAGCGCGCACGAAACGGCAAACTGGATCCGGTTATCGGGCGCGATGAAGAAATCAGGCGCGTGTTGCAGATCCTGAGCCGGCGCACCAAAAACAACCCCATCCTGATAGGCGAACCGGGCACGGGCAAAACCGCCATTGCCGAAGGGCTCGCCCACCGGATTGTGCGCGGCGACGTGCCGGAAAACCTGAAATCCAAGCAGATTTACAGTCTGGATATGGGTGCGCTGGTGGCCGGCGCAAAATACAAAGGCGAGTTTGAGGAGCGTCTGAAGTCGGTGGTGAACGAAGTGATGAAGTCCGAAGGCGAAATCATTCTCTTCATAGATGAAATCCACACCTTGGTCGGTGCCGGAAAGGGCGAGGGCGCAATGGACGCGGCCAATATCCTGAAACCGGCCTTGGCGCGCGGCGAGTTGCGGGCCATCGGCGCAACCACGCTGGACGAATACCGGAAGTATTTTGAAAAAGACAAGGCGCTGGAGCGTCGTTTCCAGACGGTTATGGTGGACGAGCCGGACGAAGCCAGCACGATATCCATTTTGCGCGGCCTGAAAGAACGTTACGAAAACCACCACAAGGTGCGCATCAAGGACGATGCCATTATCGCGGCGGTCGAGTTGTCGAACCGCTATATATCCGATCGGTTTTTGCCGGACAAGGCCATCGACTTGATGGATGAGGCGGCGGCCAAACTGCGCATGGAAGTGGACAGCGTGCCGGAAGAATTAGATGTGGTGGAACGCAATATCAAGCAATTGGAGATTGAGCGTGAAGCCATTAAACGCGAAAACGACACGCACAAACTCGCATCCCTGAACAAGGAAATAGCCGACCTGAAGGAGGAAAGCAAGAAAATGCGTGCCCAATGGAGCAGCGAGAAGGCCCTGATAGACAAAATCCAGCAGAGCAAGATTGACATAGAGCAACTCAAATACGAGGCAGACCGCGCCGAGCGCGAAGGCGATTACGGCCGCGTTGCCGAGATACGCTACGGCCGGATAAAGGAGGCCGAACGCACCATTGCCGAAAGCAAGGACAAACTGCGCGAGATGCAGCATGGCAACGCCCTGATTAAGGAGGAAGTCGATGCGGACGATATTGCGGAGGTGGTAAGCCGCTGGACAGGCATTCCCGTCACCAAAATGATGCAGAGCGAAAAAGACAAATTGCTGCACTTGGAGGAGGAGCTGCACAAGCGGGTGATAGGGCAGGATGAGGCCATTGCGGCCATTGCCGATGCCGTACGCCGCAGCCGGGCCGGCCTGCAAGACCCCAAACGCCCTATCGGGTCGTTTATCTTTCTGGGAACAACCGGCGTGGGCAAAACGGAACTGGCCAAGGCACTGGCCGAATACCTGTTCGACGACGAGAACATGATGACGCGTATCGACATGAGCGAATACCAGGAAAAGTTCAGCGCCACGCGCCTGATTGGCGCGCCTCCGGGCTATGTGGGCTACGACGAAGGCGGGCAACTGACGGAAGCCATCCGGCGCAAGCCCTACAGCGTCGTCCTCTTCGACGAGATAGAAAAGGCACACCCGGATGTGTTCAACGTGCTGCTGCAGGTGCTGGACGACGGGCGGCTGACCGACAACAAGGGCCGCACGGTCAATTTCAAGAACACCATCATTATCATGACCAGCAATCTGGGCTCGCAGCTGATTCGGGAAAACTTTGAACAAATGACCGACGCAAACCGGGAGCAAGTAGTTGAACAAACCCGGCAGCAGGTCTTTGAAATGCTGAAGCAGACCATCCGGCCGGAGTTCCTGAACCGTATCGATGAACTGATCATGTTCACGCCGCTCAGCGAGCCGGAAATAGCGCAGATTGTCGGCTTGCAACTGGCCGCCGTCCAAAAGCAGCTGCAGCAGAACGGCGTAAGGTTAGAGATTAGGCCTGCGGCCTTGCAGTGGATTGCCCAAGTGGGCTATGACCCGCAGTTCGGTGCCCGCCCGGTGAAGCGCGTCATCCAGCACTATGTGCTGAACGCATTGAGCAAGCTGATTATCGGCCAACAGGTAGATGCCGCCCGGCCGATTGTGGTGGATACGGTGGGCGATGCCTTGCAGATAACCAACTGATGGCAGGAACGGCCCTGTAAACTAAGGAGTGTAAATGGGAAATACGGGATTCAAGTAGGAGTTCCGTATTTTTTTTATACAAATAGGCGCATCTA